>DASWPR010000423.1:0-9447 GCA_036398455.1 Dokdonella sp. | reverse complement strand
AGGCCCTGGAACGCAATGCGTTCGCGCGCCATGTCGAGCCAGGTGTGCAGGTGCGCGTCATCGGGGATCAGCTCCTTCACCTTCTGGTCGGTCTTGTAGATGTCTTCCGGATCGCCGGACAGTGCGACCCAGCGGAACGGGCCGATGCCGCGGCAGAACAACGGGCGCACATAGGCCGGCACGAAACCAGGGAAGTCGAATGCGTTCGCGCAGCCTTCGTCCTTCGCCATCTGGCGGATGTTGTTGCCGTAGTCGAAGGTCGGGATACCTTGCTGCTCGAACGCGAGCATCGCCTCGACGTGCACGCGCATCGATTTCTTCGCCGCATCGCGCGTGCCGTTCGGGTCGCTCTTGCGGCGCTCGAACCACTGCGCGACGCTCCAGCCGAGCGGCAGATAGCCATTGACCGGATCGTGTGCACTGGTCTGGTCGGTCACCGCATCGGGGCGCACGCCGCGGCGCACGAGTTCGGGCAGGATCTCGGCGGCATTGCCGAGCAGCGCGATCGATTTCGCCTCGCCGGCGAGCGTGTATTTCTCGATGCGCGCGAGCGCGTCGTCGAGATCGGCCGCCTGTTCGTCGACGTAGCGCGTGCGCAGGCGCATGTCGATGCGATCCTGCTGGCATTCGATGTTGAGGCTGCACGCACCCGCCAGGCTCGCCGCGAGCGGTTGCGCGCCGCCCATGCCGCCGAGGCCGGCGGTGAGAATCCACTTGCCCTTGAGCGAACCGCCGTATTGCTGGCGGCCCATCTCGACGAAGGTTTCGTAGGTGCCCTGCACGATGCCCTGGCTGCCGATGTAGATCCACGAGCCGGCCGTCATCTGGCCGTACATCATCAGGCCTTTTTTATCGAGCTCGTTGAAGTGCTCCCAGGTCGCCCAGTGCGGCACCAGATTGGAATTGGCGAGCAGCACGCGCGGCGCATCGCGATGCGTCGGAAACACGCCGACCGGCTTGCCCGACTGGATCAGCAGGGTCTCCTCGTCGCCGAGTTCGCGCAAGCTGCGCAGGATCGCGTCGAAGCATTCCCAGTTGCGCGCGGCGCGGCCGATGCCGCCGTAGACCACCAGCTCGCTCGGATTTTCCGCGACGTCCGGGTCGAGATTGTTCTGGATCATGCGGAACGCCGCTTCGGTCAGCCAGCTCTGGCAGGAAAGCTCGCTGCCGCGTGGCGCGCGGATGACTCGGGTGGTGTCGATGCGGGTCGGGGCGTTCATGGCGATTCCAGGCAGTCCTTCCGGGGACCGCGATTATCCGACGGGAGCGCCGTCGCTGTCAGCGCGGCGCTCCCGTCCGTCTTCTCCCCGCTACAGCCTTGGCAGCAGAAACGCGAAGGCCGCGCCGAGCGCGAATGCGGCGGCCGCCAGCCCGTACAGCATCGTGCTGAAGGTGCGCAGCCGCGCGCAGGAGCGCGCCAGCAGCGGGTCTGTCGGGCACGGCAGGCGGCGCGCATTCCACAGCGTTGCACCGGCACGGATATCGTCGCAGGCAGCGCCGCGGCGACAAACGCAGGGGCGCACACCTGTCCGCGATCGAGCGTGCCGGAGTGATTGCCGCAACAGGGGCACTTCGCCGCAGGGCCGTCGGTCGACGCCATCGCCTGGCAGCAGTGATGCAGCCCCGCGAATACCGGCGCCACGGCACCAAGCGCACCCTGCGCAATCAGCGCGAGGACAAACAGGGCAGCGAGGAGGCGGCGCAGCCGCGTGACAGCAACAGCCCATCTCATGACGAACAGCGAGTCGATTCGCCCTCGCCCGCGCCGGACATCCTTCCGGTCCCGTCGATGCCACGCTACGCTGCCAGAATGTCCAGAGTCTTCTTCCTCTTCACCGATTGCCGCCTCGACATCGCCGCGCGCGCACTCTGGCGCGACGGCGTACGCGTCGAGCTGTCGCCGACCGTGTTCGATTGCATCGCCTACCTCGTCGGCCATCGCGAGCGAGCGATCGGGCGCGACGAACTGGTCGCTGCGGTGTGGGGCAAGAGCACGATCAGCGACACGATGCTCGGCAAGGCGATCCTCGCGGCGCGGCGGGCGATCGGCGACAGCGCCGAGGCGCAGGCGCTGATCCGCACGGTGCCGCGCTTCGGCTATCACTGGGTCGGGGCGATGCGCGAAGAAGTTGCCGCCGACCCTGCCGAAACCGGGCGTAGCGCCGCGCCGCTCGCGTCCCACGATGCAAGCGCGCACTCGGCCATTGCGCTTCGGCGCGGGCGCGGCTGGCTGATCGGCGTCGCGTTGGCCGTGCTGGCGATACTCGCGGCTGTGGCGTTGCACCGTCCGGCCGAGCGTGCCGCGACGGCGCCCGTCGAATCGTCGGGCGCAGCAGCACCGAGCCACGCTGCCGGCCCCGCCGTGGTGCTGCCGGTCGCCGTCGTCGCCGGCAGCGAGGATGCGTGGCTGCGGCTCGGGCTGATGGACTTGATGGTCAACCGCCTGCGCGACGCCGACGTGCCGGTGATGAGCAGCGACTCGGTGGTCAGCCTTCTCAAACAGGCCGACGCGACGCCACAACGCATCGGCGAAGCGCTGTTCCGCCTCGAACCGCGTGCGCAGCTGATCCGCGCATCGATCGCGAAAACCGGCAACCGCTGGACCCTGCACGCGGAACTGGTGGACGCAGCCGGCACCACGCGCGGCATCGACGCCAGCGCGCCGGATGCGGTCGGCGCCGCGCGCAGTGCCTCCGATCGCCTGCTCGACCTGCTTGGCCGACATGCCGCCGGCACCACCGCGCAGACCGAACTGTCGCTCGACGAACTGATGCAGCGGACCGAAGCGGCGCGCCTTGCCGACGACCTCGACGGCGCGCGTGCGCTGCTCGAAAGCGCGCCTGCCGCCCAGCAGGCGCTGCCGGAAGTGCGCTTGCGCCGGGCGCAGATCGACGTGCGCGGCGGCCGTTTCGATGCTGCACGCATCGAGCTCGAACGCCTGCTTGCCGACACGTCCGAGAACGACGACGCGGTGCTGCGCGGTCGCATGCTGGTGACGCTGTGCAACGCGCAAGGCCGTCTCGACCAGCCGGCAGCGGCGATCGCGAGCTGCAGCGAGGCGGTCGCATTACTGGCAACGCGCGACGCGTCGCAGGTGCTCGCAATCGCCTACAACAATCGCGCCGTCACCCACTTGCGCCAACGCGATTTCGGGGCGGCCGAGGCCGATTTCGCGCGCGCACGCGTCGCGTTCGAACGCAGCGGCGACATGCTTGCCCTGCTGCGCGTGGACGGCAACGAAGCCTCGATGGCGATGGCACGCAACCGCCCCGGCGATGCGCTGCCGATCCTCGTGCGCGCCGGCGATCAGTTCGAACAGTTCGGCCTGGTCAACGAAGCGCTGATTTCGCTGAGCAACCAGGTCGATGCGCAGCGCGCGCTGCTGCAGCCTGCCGCGGCACTTGCCGCGAGCGAGCGTGGCTGGGCCCTGCTCGGTCGCGTGCGCGACGTCAACCTGCTGCATGAATTCAAGGCCGAGCGTGCGCAAGCGCTCAGCGCAAACGGGCGCCTGACCGAGGCCCATGCGCTGCTTGCCGACGTGATCGGCGACAGCGATGCGGATCAGGAAGCGGCGACGCTGGCCCTCGCGCGCTCGGACCTGGCCGCGCTGGAACTCGACGCCGGCCAGAACGGTGTCGCCGCGGCGCTCGCCCTGCAGGCCGAACCGGCGCTGCCGCTGCCAGAGTACGAACAGGCACGTGCCAACGCGTTGCTGACGGCCATCCGCGCGCTGCGACGCGCGCATCGCGATGCCGATGCGGCGACGGCCGAGGCTCGCCTGGACGAGGCGGCGACGGCGGCGAAAACACCGATCACCGCCTTGTACGCCGCGCTCGCGGCGGCCGAACGCCCTGGCGCGGGCACGCAGGTCACCGATCCCCACCACGAGCACGCCCTCGCACTCGCAGCCGAACTCGGCCTGCCCTACTTGATTGCCGAGACCGCGGTGTCCTACGGGCAAGTCCTGATCGAGCGCGGCGAACTGGAACGCGCCGCCATCGTGACGGGTCGCGTCGCGCGCTACGCCGACACGGATTTCGACAGCGCCTTGCTGCAGACGCGCTTGTATCGCGCGCTGGGGCAACGCGAAGCCTGGCAGGCCGCGCTTGCGCGCAGCCGGCGCATGGCCGGCGAGCGTGCGATCCCGCCCGAACTCACCCGCTTCGACGCGACGACTGCGGCCGTGTCGTCGTCCAGACAGGAATAGCAAACCATGTCCTTGCAGCCTGCACCTGGAGTGACCGAGCCGATGATCGCCGCCGCCGAGGGCGAACTCGGTGTCCGCTTTCCGGAGGCGCTGCGGGATATCTGGAAGACCTGCAACTGCAACGAGCTGGGTGGCGGCTGGAGGCTATTCCCGATCTTCGATCCGGCCAATCCTAAGGAAGACCTGCGGCAGCATCACCTGCGAAAATCTCAAGGGCGTTTGGGGCCGCGAGGCAATGAGCGATGGCCTGGTATCGATCGCCGACGAAGGAACCGGCAATCAACTCGTGCTCGAGGTCAGTGCAGGCGTCGCCGGTGCCGACCGCCTGCACTGGCACCACGAGACGCATAAGCTGACCCATTGGAAACCCGGCATGGCGTCGATCCAGGCCAGCGCCTGTGCATCGCGCGAGTCCGTTTCCCGTCTCCATCGCCGCTTCGCGCAGGCACGCGAGCCTTCCGGCTGCGGCATCGATCCCGACTGAGCGCGACGGCGCGACTCAACTCCCCGGGCACGTCGCCGGCTGCGCCGCGACCAGCTTCCGGATGTCTTCGGCGGTCGCCGCTTTCGGCGGCGCGCCGGCACCGTCGAACAGCACGCGCCACTGGCCGTCGGCCTCCTTCACCCAGGTCGAGGTGAACCTGCTGATCGTGTAGCGCTGCTTTGCGTTCGGGTCGGGATTGTCGGTCCATGCAGGACCGGACGACAACGCGATGTTCGGATCCCCGCCGATCGCTACGAAACCCGGCCGCCAGCGCAGCACGAACCGGCTGCCTTCGATGATCTCCTTCCAGTCTTCGGTGATGGCTGCGCGCCCGCGTATTGGTGCCGGCGTGCCGGCGCCGAATACGGCCCCCGCATGCAGATGCGCAGCGAAGGCGGCGCTGTCGTGCGCGTCGACCGATCGGGCGAAACTGAGTTCGCGATTCCACACCTCGCATTCGGCCGCGCTCATGCGCGCCGCTGCGGGGACGTTGGCCGCCGCACTCGCCGCTTGCGGCTCGGCTTGCGCGGCCGCGCCCGTCATCGCCAGCGCGAGCGACACCTGCACCGCCATCGACACCCGCACCTTTCTCATCACGATCTCCGGCTTGCGTGCAAACCGTGCGCGTCATCGCAACACGAGCTACGCCGGACCGGCGAGCGGGTCGCATGCTCGGTTGCGCGCGCCAGGTTGACAAGAACGCGCGCGCACATTTGCGCCGGAGCGCGCCATTCCTGCGGCGACTTGCCGGCCGCGCACGGCGTGGCCGGTCGATGTGCGCCTCGGCGCCACCCTTACCAGGCGCGCTGGTATTGCACCGGCGGCGTGATCTTCTGGTCGAGTTCCTGCGCCGCACGACGCGGGAAATACGGATCGCGCAGCATCTCGCGCGCCAGCAGCACGAGGTCGGCGTCGCCGCGCGCGACGATCTCGTCGGCCTGCTTCGCCTGCGTGATCAGGCCGACCGCGCCGGTCGCGATGCCGGCCTCGCGGCGGATGCGCGCGGCGAACGGCACCTGATAGCCCGGCGTCAGCGCGATCTTCTGCAACGGCGAAAGTCCGCCGGACGAGACATCGATCAGGTCGACGCCGTCCTGCTTCAGCCAGCGTGCGAGCTCGACGCATTCGTCGATGTCCCAGCCGCCGTCGACCCAGTCGGTCGCGGACACGCGCACGATCAGGGGCGCGGGTTGTGGCCAAACCTCGCGCACGGCAGCGACGACTTCGCGCAGCAGGCGTGCTCGATGCTCGAGCGAGCCGCCGTAGCCGTCCTTGCGCTGGTTCGACAGCGGCGACAGGAATTCGTGCAGCAGATAGCCGTGTGCGGCGTGGATCTCGATGAGGGCGAACCCGGCCGCTTTCGCGCGCACGGCCGCCGCGCGGAAATCCGCAATGACCTTGGCGATGCCGGCGCTGTCGAGCGCCTGCGGCATCGGGTAGTCGTCGGCGAATGCGAGTGCGCTCGGCGCGACGACGCTCCACGCGCCGGACTGCAGGGCCTTGCCGCCGCGCCAGGGCAATTCGGTGCTCGCCTTGCGACCGGCATGGGCGAGCTGGATGCCCGGCGCTGCGCCGTGTTCGCTCACGAATGCGGCGATGCGCGTCCACGCGGCGAGCTGCGCTTCGTTCCACAGGCCGGTATCGCCCGGCGAAATGCGGCCTTCCGGCGAAACGGCGGTGGCCTCGGTCAACACGAGACCGGCACCGCCGACCGCACGACTGCCCAGATGCACCAGATGCCAGTCGGACGGCACGCCGTCGACCGCCGAGTACTCGCACATCGGCGACACCGCGATGCGATTGCGCAAGGTCACGTTGCCGATAGTCAGCGGGTCGAACAAGGCCATGCGATTTCTCCAAAGATTTTGAACATAGAGGCTCGGCAGCGCATCGCGCAATGCCGATCGAGTTTAGAAATGCGCCCGCTGCGGCAGCCGGCACAGCGCGGACGCTAGCGCGTACGAGCGACCTTCCTGCGTATGGGCGCCGGCGGCGTTTGCAAGGCGGCCGGCAATTCGAACGCCAGCTCGCGCAGCAGGTCGGCGTGACGCGTACCGATGCGCCTGGCCATGTCTGCCTGCGCCTTGTGCCAGGCCGGCAGTGCCTGCGCGATTGCGCGGCGGCCGCGCGCGGTCAGGCGCACCTCGGTCACGCGCTGGTCGTGTGCGGACGCCCCGGTCGTCAGCAGGCCGTCGCGTTCGAGCGGACGCAGATTGCGCGCGAGCGTCGTGCGGTCGAGTTCGAGCTCCTCGGCCAGCGTGCCGATCGCTGCCGGTTCGTTGCGCTCGACCGAACGCAGCAGCGAGAACTGCGTCAGCTTGATGCCGCTCGCTGCGAGCGCGTCGTCGTAGGCTTGCGTCACGCTGCGCGCAATGCGGCGCAGATGGATGCACAGGCAGTCGGTCCGATACGGCATGGATTGATCGCTCATGAAATAGGTGTATATACTCCTTTCTCGACATCGGCAAGCGAAACCACCCATGAAGCAGCTTCTCGCCGCCCGCCTCGGCTCGCGCCTGCACTACGCCTGGCTGGTCGCCGCACTCGGCTTCCTGACCCTGCTCACCGTCGCCGGCATCCGCGCCACGCCGAGCGTGCTGCTGGTGCCGCTGGAACAGGCGTTCGGCTGGAGCCGCGAGCAGATATCGATCGCGATCTCGGTCGGGCTGGCGCTGTTCGGGCTGATGGGTCCGTTCGCCGCCGCCGCGATGCAGCGCTTCGGCATCCGCAACACGATGATCGTCGCGCTGTTCCTGCTCGCCGCCGCCATGGGCGGCAGCGCCTTCGTGACGACGCCGCTCGGCCTGATCCTGACCTGGGGCGTGCTCGCCGGCATCGGCACCGGCACGATGGCGATTGTGCTCGCGGTAACGATCGTCAATCGCTGGTTCGAAACGAACCGCGGCGTCGTGCTCGGCCTGCTGACCGCGAGTTCGGCGACCGGGCAATTGCTGTTCCTGCCGCTGCTCGCCGCGGTCGCGCAACACTACGGCTGGCGCCCGGTCGTCTTCATCGTCGCCGGCGTCGCGCTCGCCCTGATCCCGCTGGTCGCCTTGTTGATGCCGGAACGCCCGCACGACCTCGGCCTGAAGCGCTACGGCTCGACGCAGCCGGACATCGATGCGGTGACGACGCCGGTCAACCCGATCGTCGCGGCGTTCCGCGCACTGCGCGTGGCCTCGCGCACGGGCACGTTCTGGCTGCTG
This sequence comes from Dokdonella sp., assembly GCA_036398455.1. Lineage (GTDB taxonomy): Bacteria > Pseudomonadota > Gammaproteobacteria > Xanthomonadales > Rhodanobacteraceae > Dokdonella_A. Next base: position 1,550 of record DASWPR010000423.1, on the reverse strand, counting down.
TTCGGCAGCTTCTTCGTCTGCGGCCTCAGCACCAACGGCCTCGTCGGCACGCATCTGATCGCGTTCTGCGCGGACTTCGACATCCCCGAAGTGCAGGCGGCCGGCCTGCTCGCCGCGATGGGCGTGTTCGACATCGTCGGCACCACCGCATCGGGCTGGCTGTCCGACCGCTTCGACAATCGCAAGCTGCTGTGCGTGTACTACGGCTTGCGCGGCCTCTCGCTGATCTACCTGCCGTACTGCGGCTTCAGCTTCTACAGCCTCGGCCTGTTCACGATGTTCTACGGCCTGGATTGGATCGCCACCGTGCCGCCGACCGTGCGCCTGACCAACGAGCGCTTCGGCACGCAGCAGGCACCGCTGGTGTACGGCTGGATCGGTGCCGGCCATCAACTCGGCGCGGCCACCGCGGCGTTCGGCGCGGGCGCGCTGCGCGTCGCCAACAATCGTTATCTCGAAGCGTTCGTGTTCGCCGGGTTCGCCTGCATCGTCGCCGCTGCACTGGTGCTGATGATCGGCCGGGGCGGACGGATCCAGGCGCGGCCGGCAGCCGCTTGAGAACCCCAGGCTTGCGACACTCGACCGATGTTGCAGCCCATGGAAGCGCCGCCGGCATCAGTTCATGGTGAAACGTTCTTGGCGGCCTGCCGACGGCCATCGGCAGACTTATCAACTGGTTGACGGGGTTTGCTCAGACAGTGCGGCAAATGCTTGCCCACTGCAGGTGCAGGCTGCCCGAATTTCTTAGCGCCAGCTTAACGGCGGTTATGGTGCAGTCGCCTGCAACGGGCTGCCGGGGTGAGTTGCATGGTGCCGATCGATCTTGATGTGACGCGCAGCGTGCGCAGCTTCATGGCTGCGCGTATCGGTGCGGAGGAATTTTCGCTCGAGCGTATCCATCGCGGCCTGCGCGATGCGGTGTGGTATTCGCCGAAGGATCGCCGCACGCTGCGCGCACTGTGCGACCAGCGCCCGCGTGAATTCACGCGCTGGCAGTACGAACGCGAACGCGATGGCCGCTACACCGGCTTGATGATGGTGTGGCCGGCCGGCTATTCGACGCCGATCCACGATCATGCCGGGCTGTGGGGCATCGAGATGGTGCTGCAGGGTGCGCTCAGCGTCGAAGACTATGAACTGGTGAATGACGAACGTGGCGATGCGCAGCCGCGCTTCGTCGGCACCACGCTGCTGGAAGAAGGCCAGTCCTGCGCGTTCCTCGGCACCGCCGGGCACGCGCACCGCTGCGCCAACCTGTCGGCACGCCGGCCTGCGGTGACGCTGCACGTCTATGGCGGCCTGCTGGAAACGTATCGAAACTTCGACGCGGTGCGCGGCGGCCGCTATGTCGCGCAGGCGACGAACGCGCGCATCGACGGCCAGATCAGCGCCTAGCATCCGCTGGCGCGCGTTGCAAAGCGCGCGCCATTTTCGCAGCGCGATCACGAAGACGCGAACTGCCGCATAGGAAATGTCATCGCTTTCGGCGACGATCGGCGTTTGCCTTTCGGAGTCCGGCGATGCGTGTGCGTCTTCTGCTGATCCTGTCA
>DASWPR010000422.1:0-4040 GCA_036398455.1 Dokdonella sp. | reverse complement strand
GCGCGATGACGTCGTCGGGGCGCAATGTTTCCCGGCAGACGCGTGCGATCTCCTGCAGCGTGCGGTCGCCCGCTGCGTGACCGTAGCGGTCGTTGATCGGCTTGAACTCGTCGGCATCGATCATCAGCAGCGACAATGCTTCGCCGGTGCGGCGCGCCCGCGCGGCTTCGCTTGCGAATCGGCCCATGAAATAGCGGCGGTTGTAGACCTGCGTAAGGCTGTCGCGCGTCGCCAGGTCGAGCAGGGCGGCGCGCGCGTCCTGCAGCTCGAACAATACGCGCAGGAACAAATGCGACGCCAGCGGCGCGACGAATATCGGAACGACGGCTGCGATGAGCAGGCCGAGCTCGAATTTCTCGCGCAGCCCCAACAGGACGCTCAGCAGCCCCGTCGCCAGCACCGATGCCGCGATGGAAAACATCGTGATCAGCGCAATCGCGCGCCAGTAGCCCATACGCACCAGCCGTGCGCGCCAGCCGGGTCTCGAGGACTGCGTCGTAGGCACATTGTTCTCCCTGCCGCGAATCTTACGCCCACCTTCGCGCCGCCGCCCCGCGGCCCGTGCAACGTTCAGTCGCAGTACGGATAATCGCGCCTTTCCCGGAAGCCGGTGCCCACCATGCGCGTTCTTGTCGCTTCGCTGATCCTGCTGCTGTCGTGGACCTCTGCCGCAGGTGCCGCCGATTCCGCGCGCACGCGCATGGAGGCGTTCTCGAAAGGCCTCGACGCCGTCAGTGCGAACTTCAACCAGTCCGTCACCGATGCGAACGGTCATCGCGGCGACGCTTCGCAAGGTACGCTGACGCTGCAGGCGCCGCGCCAGTTCCGCTGGGACACGACCAAGCCCTACGAGCAGACCCTGGTCGCCGACGGCGAGCGCGTCTGGATCTACGAGCCGGACCTGCAACAGGTATCGGTGCGCAGCCAGAACTCGGAGGAAGCGCATTCGCCGCTGACCGTGCTGACCGATCTGTCGCAGCTCGACAGCCAGTTCAAGGCCGCCGAGGCGGGCGAGCATGACGGTTTCGCCTGGCTCAAGCTGACCTCGAAGGCGAAAGAGCCGGAGTTCGAGTACGCCGAACTCGGCTTCGATGCGCAGACCCTGCAGCGCATGGTGTTCAAGGATCAGCTCGGCAACACCACCGAGATCCGCTTCAGCGACTGGAAGCGCAATCCGAAGCTGCCGCCCGGCACGTTCAAGTTCACGCCGCCGCAAGGGGTCGACGTGATCGGCGACACGAAGCCGGGCGCCGAGGTCTATCCGGTCAAGGAGTGATCGGTCAGCACGCGCCGGATGATCGCAGGGTCGAGGGCGGTGAATGCGGCCGGTTTGTGCGGCGGCAGCGGCGGCGGGGCCGCCAGCGCGAGGTGCCACCAGCCGACATCGAGCCAGGTGCCGTGCTTGTAGCCGACGTGGCGATACGTCCCGATCGGCTGAAAACCCATCGCTTCATGCAGCCCGATGCTGGCTTCGTTGGGCAAGGTGATGATGCCGTACGCGTTGACATAGCCCTGCACGCGCAGCAGTTCGAACAGGCACGCGTACAGGCGGCGGCCGATGCCCCTGCGATGCGCGGCCGGTGCGAGGTAGACGCCGACATCGACGCTCCATCGATACGCCTTGCGCGAGCGATATTCACTGGCGTAGGCATAGCCGACCACCTGGCTGTCGCGTTCGGCAACCAGCCACGGATAGCGCCTGCCGATCTGCGCGATGCGCGAGCGCATCTCGGCGGTGTCGGGCGCCTCGGTTTCGAAGGTGATGACCGTGTCCGTCGCATAGGGCGCATAGATCGCGCAGATCTCGGCGGCGTCGCTGGCATCGGCAATACGGTAGAGGGGCTTGGGCATGGCTGGTCCATCTTCGGGAGCATTCGCGCCCCGGCGCGATCGGCGCGCGGCGCTGCTTTATGATGACGCGATGGCACGCCGAAAAGCATCCCCGACCGCAACCAGTCTGTTCGCCGAATCCGAAGGCCTGAAGCCGCTCGCCGAGCGCATGCGCCCGCGCACGCTGGACGAGATCGTCGGCCAGCAGCGCCTGGTCGGCCCGAACACCGCCCTGCGCCGCGCGATCGAAGCCGGTCACGTGCATTCGATGATCCTGTGGGGCCCGCCGGGCTGCGGCAAGACCACGCTGGCCCTGCTGCTCGCGCGCTATGCCGATGCGGAATTCCGCGCGATCTCGGCGGTGCTGTCGGGCCTGCCGGATGTGCGCGCCGAACTCGCCGAGGCCGAGCAGCGCTATGCGCAGGGCGTGCGCACGGTGCTGTTCGTCGACGAGGTGCATCGCTTCAACAAGGTGCAGCAGGATGCGTTCCTGCCGCATATCGAGAAGGGCATCATCGTGTTCATCGGCGCGACCACCGAGAACCCTTCCTTCGAACTCAACTCGGCGCTGCTGTCGCGCTGTCGCGTCCACGTGCTGGAAGCGGTGCCGGCCGAGGCGATCGTCGCGGCGCTGAAGCGCGCGCTCGCCGACCAGGAGCGCGGCCTCGGCGCGATGAATATCCGGGTCGACGACGAAGCACTCGCAACGATGGCGCAGGCCGCCGACGGCGACGTGCGGCGCGCGCTGACCTTCCTCGAAATCGCCGCCGAGCTCGGCGTGGACGGCGTCGTCGACGACGCCACGCTGGCGCAGGTGCTGGCCGATCGCACGCGCCGCTTCGACAAGGGTGGCGAGCAGTTCTACGACCAGATCTCGGCGCTGCACAAATCGGTGCGCTCGTCGGATGCCGATGCGGCGCTGTACTGGCTCACGCGCATGCTCGATGGCGGCTGCGATCCGCTCTATCTTGCGCGGCGCATGGCGCGCATGGCGGTCGAGGACATCGGCCTCGCCGATCCGCGCGCGTGGCGCATGGCGCTCGACGCCTGGGATACCTACGATCGCCTCGGCAGTCCGGAAGGCGAGCTTGGCCTGGCCGAACTCGCGATCTATCTGGCCGTCGCGCCGAAGAGCAATGCCGCGTACATGGCCTTCAACCAGGTCAAGAGCATCGTGCGCGAAACCGGCACGCTGGAAGTGCCGATGCATCTGCGCAACGCGCCGACGAAGCTGATGAAGGGACTCGGCTACGGCAAGGATTATCAGTACGACCACGACGCCGAGGGAGGCATCGCGGTCGATCAGCAGTGCCTGCCGGATGCGCTGGCCGATGCTGCGTTCTACCGGCCGACGGAGCGCGGCCTGGAAGGAAAATTCCGCGACAAGCTGGAGTCGCTGCGCGTGGCACGCCGCGCGGCGCGGCGCGACGACGCCGGGTCGTGATCCGCGCGATTCGCGCACTGCCGCGCACGGTCTGGCTGCTCGGCACGATCAGCCTGGTCAACGATTTCGCCAGCGACATGATCTATCCGCTGGTGCCGCTGTACCTGGCCTCGGTGCTGCTGGCCGGGCCGAAGGCGCTCGGGTTGATCGAGGGCGTCGCCGAGGCCGCATCCAGCCTGCTCAAATTGTTCGCCGGCGTACTCGCCGATCGCAGCGGCCGCGTGCGTGCGTGGGTCATCGCCGGCTATGCGATCGCCGGGTTCGCGCGGCCGCTGATCGGGTTGTCGACGAGCTGGCCCGGGGTGCTCGCGTGCCGCTTCGCCGACCGCATCGGCAAGGGCCTGCGTTCGGCGCCGCGCGACGCGCTGATCAGCCTCAGCGTCGAGCCGCTGCAACGCGGTCTCGCGTTCGGCTTCCATCGTGCGATGGACAATCTCGGCGCGGTGATCGGGCCGCTCGCCGCGGCTGCGCTGCTCGCGCTCGGCGTCGATCTGCGGCACGTATTCCTGCTGTCGATCGTACCGGCGCTGCTCGTGCTGCTGCTCGCATTCAAGGTGCCGGAACCGGCACGCAAACCGATCCTCGCGAAACAACCGATGCGCTGGACGCTGGCCGGCCTGCCGCCGACGTTTCGGCGCTATCTCGGCGTGCTCGCGCTGTTCACCCTCGGCAATTCGTCGAACATGTTCCTGCTGCTGCGTGCGAACGAGCTCGGCGCCGGCGCCACCCGCACGACCTTGATGTGGGCGCTGTTCTCGGCGGTGGC
>DASWPR010000421.1:0-4841 GCA_036398455.1 Dokdonella sp. | reverse complement strand
AACTGCAGGCGCGGCTCACGCTGGCGCTGGCGCAGGAGGTGCGGCGCGACCGCTCGTGGATGCTGGCCCTCGGTACGCTGAGCGCCGAACGGCGCGTCGCGGCGTTCCTGCTCGATCTGGCCGACCGCCATGCGCGACTCGGCTTCAGTCCGCATCATTTCATTTTGCGCATGAGCCGCGCGGACATCGCGAGCTTCCTGGCGCTCAAGCATGAAACGGTCAGCCGGGCGCTGTCGCGGCTCGACGACCTGGGACAGATCTCGGTGCAGCGCCGCGAAGTGCGTATCATCGATGCCGATGGACTGCGCTCCGGCGCCGAGCACGCCGTGCACTGAGGGATCAGGCGCGATCGAGCACGCGGCGGATCGCCGCGGCAAAATCGCCGCGGCTGTAGGGCTTGCGCAGCAGCTCCAGACTGTCCTGCGCATCGCCGTCGAGCATTGCGTGTTCGTAGCCGGAGGCGAGCAGCACGGGCAGGCCAGGGCGAAGCCGGCGCGCCGCATGCGCGAGATCGACGCCGGTCATACCGCTGCCGAGCACCACATCGGAGAACAGCAGTTCGATCCTGGCGTGATTGCGCAGCAGGCCGAGCGCCTCTTCGGCCGTCGAGGCGACCAGGCTCGAATAGCCGAGCGAGCGCAGGAACGCGACCGCGATGCCGCGCACGTCGGGCTCGTCCTCGACCACCAGCACGGTCTCGCCGCCCGAGGATTTCAGCGGCCGTTCGCGCAGCACCGTATCGGCGCGTCCCGCCGGTGCCTGCGGCAGCTGCAGCGCGACGCGCGTGCCGTAGCCGAGCTGGCTCTCGATCGTCATCGCGCCGCCGGACTGCTTGGCGAAACCGTAGACCATGCTGAGGCCGAGGCCGCTGCCCTTGCCGGGCCCCTTCGTCGTGAAGAACGGTTCCAGCGCGCGCGCCAGCACCTCCGGCGCCATGCCGATGCCGGTGTCGGCGACGCTGATCGCGATATAGCGCCCGCGCGCGAGCTCAGCGGCCTCCTCGTCGCCGGCGACGTCGTGTTCGACCGCGGCAATCGTCAATTCGCCGCCGCGCGGCATCGCATCGCGCGCGTTCAGCGCCAGATTGACGAGCGCGGCATCGAGTTCGCCCGGATCGGCGAATACGTCCGGCAGATGGGATTCGCATTCGATACGCACGACCACGGTCTCGCCGAGCGTGCGCTTGAGCAGCAGCGACAGCTCGCCGAGCCACGCGCGCGGCGCGATTGCGCGCGGCGACAGGCGCTGCCGCCGCGCGAAGGCGAGCAGCTTGCGCGTCAGTGCCGCGCCGCTGCCGACGGCGCGCAGTGCGCTCTGGATGATCGCGGCGCGATCGGCGCCGAAACTGTCTTCGTCTTCCAGCAGCTGCAGGTTGCCGGAGATCACCGTCAGCAGATTGTTGAAGTCGTGCGCGACACCGCCGGTGAGCTGGCCGATCGCTTCCAGCCGCTGCGCATGCGCGAGCTGCTCCTCGCTGCGGTTGCGCTGCAGCGCTGCGCTGAGCAGGTGCGCGACCGATTGCAGGAAACGCATCATGTCGCGATCGAACGCGCGCGCGCCGCCGGCGAAGGCGAGCAGCACGCCGATCGAGTCGTAGCGGTCGAACAGCGGCAGCACCGCGGCATCGAGAAAATTCGATTCGATGGCCGCCGTACGCAATTCGCCGAGTCCGCGGGCGTCGAAGTCCAGCAGCGTGAAGCCATCGTGATCCGCGCTGCTCATGCGCGTATTCCAGCCGGGCATGCCGGCGAGGTCCGGCAACTGATCGAGCAATTCCGCCGGTACGCCGCGATAGCCGCGCACATGCAGATCGGAACGCTGCGTGCCGGCGAGCAGAACCGCCACCGCCTCGACCCCCAGCGCTTCGGCGATGATTTCCGGCAGGCGTTCGAGCCAGGCCTCGTAGTCTCTCGACTCCAGCGCCAGACGGCCGACTTGTCCGACGAAGGAGTCGTAGCGCGCGCGGGCCAGCGCCTGGCGTGCGCGCTGCGTTTCGGAGATGTCGCGGATCGAGGCGGCGTACAGCGGGTCTTCGTCGTCGCGTACCGGACTGAGGCCGATCTCCACCGGAAACTCGCTGCCGTCGCGACGCATGCCGACGAGTTCGAAGCCGGCACCCATCGGGCGCACACGCGGATTGGCCATGAAGCGCGAGCGATGCGTGCCGTGGCTCGCACGCAGCCGCTCGGGCATCAGCGTCTCGATCGGCAGGCCGTAGAGTCCCTGATTGGGGTAGCCGAACAGGCGCTCGGCCTGCACGTTCGCCAGCACGATATGGCCGCTGCGGTCGATCACGATCATGGCGTCGGGCGCGGTTTCGAACAGCGCCTGGAAGAGCGCGGCGCGCTGCTCCGTGGTGGTCCTCATTCGCGTCGCGGCCTGGCGGTGAACAGATAGCCGGCGCCGCGCACGGACTTGATGATCTGCGGCTGCGTCGGGTCGGTTTCGATCTTGCGGCGCAGGCGGCTGATCTGCACGTCGATGGCGCGATCGTACGGGCCGGCATCGCGGCCGTGCATGCGCGAAATGAGGTCGTCGCGCGACAGCACGCGGTTCGGCCGCGCGAGGAAGATCTGCAGCAGTTCGTATTCGCCCGTCGTCAGCGCGATCGGCGTGCCGTCGCCGGCCGTCAGCTGGCGCGCGGCCGCATCGAGGCGGAATCCGGCGAAGCGCACGGTCTCGCCGGCCGTAGCGGCGTCGCCGGCATCCGCGCCGCGCGTACCGCCGCCGCCGCCGCTCCGGCGCAGCACGCTGCGGATGCGCGCGAGCAGCTCGCGCAGGTCGAACGGCTTGGTGACGTAGTCGTCGGCGCCGAGTTCGAGGCCGACCACGCGATCGACCGATTCGCCGCGCCCGGTGACGATGATCACCGGGCCGCACCAGTCGCTGCGCAGGTAGCGCGTCAGGTCGAAACCGTCTTCGCCGGGCAGGCCGAGATCCAGCAGCACGAGGTCGACCGTGTCGCCGGCGAGCACGCGACGCATCGCCACGCCGTCGGTGACGCCGCTGACGCGAAACCCGTTCAGCGTGAAATAGCGCCGCGCGAGTTCCAGGATTTCGTCATCGTCGTCGACGACCAGCAGATGCGGTTGTCGAGGCGGAGATTGGGTGGTCGTGGTGACCGACATGGGGCAGCTTCGGAAGCACGCTTCATCCTACCATCGCGCACGGCATGCGGCTAAGCGTGCCGGTGCTGCATGTGCGGGCTGCGGCAATCCGTCCCGCGCCGGGCCGTAGGCTACATTTACAGTATGTAGCAATGGCAACCGGCTCAGCCGGTCCACTGTCCGCCGTTGACCGAGAAGGTGGTGCCGGTGATGAAGCCGGCCTCGTCGCGCGCCAGGAACGCCGCGATGCGCGCGATCTCCTCGGGCCTGCCGAGCCGTCCGACCGGAATGGCCGCGACGATGCTGCGCACGATATCGGCCGGCACGGCAGCGACCATGTCGGTATCGCAGTAGCCGGGCGCGATCGCGTTGGCCGTCACGTTGCGGTGCGCGCCCTCCAGGGCCAGCGAGCGCGTGAAGCCGAGCACGCCCGCCTTGCTGGCGGCGTAGTGGGTTTGTCCGACCTGGCCTTTCTGCCCGTTGATCGAGCTGAGGTTGACGATGCGTCCGAAGCGCCGTTCGCGCATGCCCTCGACGACATGCCGGCACATGTTGAAGAGCGAGTCGAGATTGGTACGCAGCACATCCTGCCACTGCTCGCGCGTCATCTTGTGCAGGGTGACGTCGCGCGCGATGCCGGCGTTGTTGACCAGGATGTCGATCGCGCCGAGATCCGCCTCGACGCGCGCCACGCCGTCGCGACAGGCATCGAAATCGGCGACGTCCCAGCGATAGGCGGCAATGCCCGTCTCGCGGCGAAAGTCCGCGGCTGCCTCGTCGTTGCCGTGGTAGACGGCGGCGACGAGACGGCCGTCGTCGCGCAGGGCCTGAGCGATCGCACGGCCGATGCCGCGCGTGCCACCGGTGACGATCGCCACGCGCGCCACGCTACAGTACCAGCGTGTGGATGACCTGGGTCGCGTCGTCCGGATCGCGCTCGCGGCGGAAGCCGAGGTACTGCGCGAGATCGCGCATCGCCGCGTTGTCCGCCGCATCGAACGAAACCATCGTGCGCACGCCGCGCTGGCGTGCGATGCCGATCAGGTGACGCATCAGGAGGCTGCCCAGTCCCTGGTTCTGCCATTCGTCGGCGACCGTCACCGCGCATTCGCAGGACTGTCCATCCGCTGCCAGGCTGAAGCGGCTCACGCCGATCTCGCACGGCACGCCGTCGCGCTCGATCACGGCGACGAAGGCGACGTCGCGCCGATAGTCGATGTCGGTCAGGCTGCGGATCAGCTCGTCGCTGGGTTCGCCGATCGAGCCCAGAAAGCGCAGGCGTCGCGACGTTGCGGAGAGGTGTTCGATGAACTCGCGTTCGAGCGCCGCATCCTCGCGCCGGATCGGGCGCACCAGCACGCGCGTTCCGTCGCGCAGCGCCTCGTCCCAGTGCGGCGAATCGGCGGATTGCGGCGTCGTCGCCAGCGCGTGCCCGGTCGATGCGGCATGGTCGGAAGGGGATGGCGTGGTCGCGCGGGACATGAGGGCAGCCTCCGAAAGGGTGGCGCAGATTGTCGATGCGTGCCGCGCCGGGACATTTGATCTGGATCATCCCTGCGCAGGATCTTTCTGCACGTTTGGAAATTGCAACGGGATTGACCAGGATCAAGTGACGCGCCGTGCGCGCAGCTAGGGTAGGGGTGCGGCGACCCGAGGACGGAATCCCGTTCGGCGGCCACCCGCATCCCTCGACGCCCCAGGAGAACGCAATGGCAACGGCCCCCGCGAATACGA
>DASWPR010000420.1:0-8247 GCA_036398455.1 Dokdonella sp. | reverse complement strand
GCGCCCGCCGTGCGGACGACAGCTTGCGACGATCCATCCCGATATCCAGCCAACAGGAGCGTTCCGCCATGAATCTCGTCCGCAGTCTTGCCTTCGTCGCCCTGACCGCCGCGTCCGGTCTGAGTTTTGCCGCAGCGCCGGTGCTGAAGGTCAGCAAGAGCGTCACCATCGATGCATCCGCCGCGACCGTGTGGGAAAAGGTCAAGAACTTCGACGGCATCAACACCTGGCATCCGGCGTTCGCCAAGGACCAGATCACCTCGGGCAAGAACAACGAGGTGGGTGCCGAGCGTCTGTTGACGATGGGCGACGGCGGCACGATCAAGGAAAAGCTGCTGCGTTTCGACGACAAGCACCACACGTTCACCTACGAGATTCTCGAAGGCGTGCTGCCGGTCAGCCACTACAAGTCGACCATGAGCGTGAAGCCGGCCGGCAAGGGCAAGTCGAAGGCGACGTGGTCGTCCACGTTCCAGCGCAAGAACACCGGCGCGAATCCGGGTCCGAACGAAGATGACGCGACCGCGGAGAAAACGGTCGCTGGCGCGTATCAGGCGGGCCTGGACAACCTGAAGAAGATTTCCGAAGCGAAGTAACTGCGCAGCGCCCCTGCGCGCCGGTCGTTGTCGGCGCGCAGGGTGATCCGGCAGCAGGATTGCGCCCGGCTCAGACGCCGGGCAGCGGGGTCTTGCGCCCGACCGCGAACGGCAGCGTATCCGGTCCGGCGGCGCCGGCCGAGAGGATGAACGCCATCGCCTGGTCGACGCTCCAGTCGGTCGCGACGAGCCGATCGAGCGGCACGATCTCCAGATAGCCGCCGGTCGGATTCGGCGTGGTCGGCACATATACGGCGGCCAGCTCGACGCCGTTGACGTCGTGGAACACGCGCGTGACGAAGCCGAGCGACTTCAGTTCGGGCGACGGAAAATCGATCAGCACGACGCGCTGGGTTCCGCTCGGCTTGTTCTGCAGCATGCCCATCAGTTTCTTCGCGCCGCCATAGATGCTGTGCGCGATCGGAATGCGGTCGATGACCCGCTCGAACGCGCCGAGCAGGCGCCGCCCGAACACGCGGTTCGCGGCGAACCCCATCATGTACAGCGCAAAGACGGTGACGACGAACGCGAGCAGCGAGATCAGCCAGTCCTGGTTGAGGCGGCCGAGCGTTTCCGGAAACGCCGAGGCGAGCGCGCTGAACAGCGCCGCGACCCAGGGCAGGTTGACTTGCGAAAGCAGCGAGAAGATCGACTTGAACACCACCCAGGTCAGCCAGATCGGGATGAACGTCAGCAGGCCGGTGAGCAGGTAGCGCTGGATGTAGAGAGGTCGCATGATCATTCGAGGATGAGGGGAAGGGCCCGCGATGTCCATGCGCGACATTTCGCGTCGGGCGAGGGCGCATCGCGTCGGGTAGTTTCAGTGCGAAGCGGTTTCAATACGAGAGCGATCCGGGGCGGAGCCGTTCAATGCGCATCGGCGGGCGCCGGCAACTCCCGCACGAGGCGGAAGCCGACCGTCGCATAGCCGGTATCGCCGCTGCTGGACCCGCTGCGCTCGAGGTTCGATTCGCTGTCGTCGTCGCGCCAGGACGAGCCGCGGAAGACATGCTCGCAGCCTTGCGCATCGCCCTTGGCGCAGCCACCGAGCCATTGGCTGACGTTGCCGGCGATATCGTAGAGGCCGGGTGCGCTCGCCTCGAAGCGGCCGACCGGCGCGGTCTGCGCATAGCCATCGTCGCAGGTCGATGCCTTGCCGCTGCGATGGCCGATGTTGGCCGCACCGCAGGCCGAGCCGCTGCCCGCCGATTGCGCCAGCAACTGCCACTCGCGCGCCTGCGGCAGCCGGTAGCGGGCGCCGGTGCGCTGCGAAAGCCACTTCGCGTAGGCCTCCGCATCGTTCCAGCTGACGCACACCACCGGATGATCGTCGGCCTGCGCAAAACCCGGCGCGCGCCAGTTGAGGCCCTCGCTGCGCGCGAACAGCCGCGGCGCATCGCGGCAGGGCGCCGCTGCACGCCCGGTTGCTTCGACGAAGCGTTCGTATGCACCGCGTGTGATGTCGCTGGTGGAAATCGCGAACGCATGCTCGATGCGGGCAGAGGCGGCGAGGACGGTCGGCACGACGACCATGTTCGGACCTTCCGCATCGCGAAAGCCGCCGCCGGCGGCGAGCAGGGTTGCAGGACGGTCGAGATCGGCCTGCAGTGCGCGCGCCTGCTCCGGATCGAGTCGCGCCAGGGTCGGCAGCAGCGCTGCCAGCGGCTGCAGTCCCGATACGTCGAAGGGATCGTGCCTGCGTGCGCGCCGCTGTTCGAGCGCATGCGCGATCGGCGCCTTGAACGCGTCGTAGGCCGGCCCGGGCGCGAGATTGGCGCGCTCCGCCAGCGCAATGCCCTGCGAAATCGGATCGCCGGCAGCGTTCACGCTGCCGCTGGCGATGGCCGCCGCCGCGCGCTTGGCGAGCAGTCCGAGCAGGCGCTCGACCCCGCGCACGGCATCGCGCTGGCGCGGCTCCGCCTGCAGCACGGCGAGATAGCGTTCGGCCGCATTGTCGCCGTCCGGCGCGACGAGGTGGCCGCGCGAGGTCAGCTCGGCCGCCTGCTTCAGCCACTGCTCGCGCGCGAGGCGCCGGGTCTCCGTATCGTCGCTGCCCGATGGCGCGGCGGCCGTGGCGTCGCCGATCGCGGCGGAATCATCATGCGGGCCAGTTGCATCGGGCGTGCCGGGTGCAGCGCTCGCCGCCGGCGCGGCGGGCGCCGTCGCCAGCTCCGGCCCGGACGGCGTATCGGTCGACGGCACCGGCGGCATCGCCGCGCGCTGCGGCACTTGCGGCAGCAGTGCCAGCAGGCCGGAGAACACGAGCAGGATCAGCAGCAGCAGAACGAGCGCGCGGGTGCGCCGCGGGATCGCGATGAAGCGCTCGACCAGGGGCAGCCACCATTTCGAGAATCCGATCCGCGGCGGCGCCTGCAGGCGCTTGCCGATCACCGCGATGGCGGCGAGCAGTTCCTCGGCGCTCTGGAAACGCGCCTCCGGTTGCTTCGCCAGCGCCTTGTCGATCAGCGGCTGCCAGGTGCGCCGCGTCAGCGGCAGGCGCGGCACGGGCTTCTCGATATGCGCCAGCGCGATGGCGAGCGAGTCGGCGCCCTGGAACGGCATCTCGCCGGTCAGCAGTTCGTAGCAGACCACGCCGAGGCTGTAGAAGTCCGAGCGCCCGTCGAGCGGCTGGCCGCGCGCCTGCTCGGGACTCATGTAGCCGGACGAGCCGAGGGTCGCGCCTTCGCGCGTCACGCGCGGCTGGTGCGAGGCGCTCAGCGCGATGCCGAAATCGGCCAGCAGCGGGCGGTCGAGCTTGTCGAACAGCACGTTCTCCGGCTTCACGTCGCGGTGCACGATGCCGTGGTCGTGCGCGTAGCCGAGCGCATCGGCGAGCGCCTGCATGACGGCCAGCACGCGCTGCGGATCGCTCTGCAGGTTGCGCGTGGACAGATCGCCGTTCGGCAGGTACGGCATGGTGTAGTAGATCTGGCCGTCCGAGGTGCGGCCGACGTCGTAGATGCTGACGATATGCGGATGATCGAGCCGCGCGATCGTGCGCGCTTCATGCTCGAAACGGCGCACCACGTCGTCGCTCGGCATGCGTTCGCTGGCGAGGACCTTGATCGCGACCGGGCGCGACAGCGATTGCTGAACCGCCAGGTACACCGTCGCCATGCCGCCGAGGCCGATGCGGCGCATGATCCGATAGCCGGGAATCACGAACGGTGGATTCAGCTGGGTCATGGCATTCGCGCGCCGACAGGGCGACAATTCTAGCGAAGCACGGCTTGCCGCGTTGGCAGATGTGCGCGCAAGGACATGATTCTTGGAACGCAGCGAAAAGAACCGGCCATTGCCTGCGCGCGCGCTGGCGGCTGCAGAGCCAAGCCGGCCGCTGGTGGTCGCCATGATGGGCCTGCCCGGTGCCGGCAAGACCTTGATCGCGCAGACATTGGAACGCGAACTCGGCCTGCGCCGCATCTGTCGCGATTCGATCCGCCGTGCGCTGTTCCCGCGCTGCAGCTACAGCTTCGTCGAAAAGCGCGCGGCATTTCGCAGCGTGCTGCTGGCGCTGGAGATCAATTGCCTGCTCGGCGAAGCCAGCGTCGTCGACGGCATCACCTTCTCGCGCCGGCAGGATTTCGACCAGATCGAAGCGCTCGCCGCGGCGCAGGGTTTCGACACGCTGCCGCTGCTGATCGACTGCCCGCCGGCGCTGGCGCGTGCGCGCTTCGTGCGCGACGAGCTGGCACGGAAGCTGGGCGGCGATGCGCGCGAAGAATCGTTCGTCGACGCGTTCGTCGCGCATTTCCAGGAGCCGCCGCGGTCGGCATTGCGCATCGACGGCAGCCTGCCGGCGCACGACATGTGCCGCCTGGCGGTCGTCGAAATCGCCGCGCGGCTGCCGCTCACGGCGGCGATTTGAGTTTCGCGCCCTTGAAGTAGTGCACGCGCATGTCGAGTCCGCGGTTGCTGCGTCCGATGTAGACGAAGCGCGGATTCCACCACTGCGCCATGCGGCCCTTTTCGCGGAAGCGTGTGTTCTCCAGTTCCAGCAGAACGCCGATGGCGGGATAGTCGTGCGTCTGCGCGTAGTCCTCCAGCAGCGTGCATGAACGCTTCAGCAGGCTCATCACCAGCGGCGTCGAACGCCAGCGGGTGCCGACGAACGTGCGCCAGTAGTAGAGCGGCTGGCCGAGCTGCGCGGGCGTGAGGGGGATCGCCGTGCAGACGCCGGCGACGCTGCCGTCCGCGCTCAGGGCGTGCATCACGACCTGTTTCAGGCGCTCGCTGATCTGCGCTTCGTCGCTGATCGCTCCTTCGCTCTGCCAGAACATGCGAACCGCTTCGGCGGCGTCGGGCTGCATCGACTGCCAGTCGCTGACGTAGCGGAATGCCGGCTCGGTGATGCTCTCGGGGTCGCTCATTGCGTGGCTTGCTCCTGTGCGTTCGGGGCGGCGGTGTAGGAATCTGCAATCGGCGCGTCGACGCTCGCGGCAGGCGGCGGAGGCTGCGAGAAGCCGACCTCGCGCAGGGCTTCGTCCGGCAGGGCATACGATGACGTCAGGAACTCGCCTTCGTGGATGATCTCCGGGAACAGCACGCCGGCCAGCGCCTGCACGGCGAAGATCTCCTGCACGCCGCCGGTGAACTTGAGCAGTCCGATCGTGTTGCCGGTGCCGATGTGCACGGCCCACACGCCGCTCTGGCGGTCGGCATTCGCCTCGGTGATCTCGATATCGGTGAACGCATTGGATTCGCGCAGCTGCGACAGGCCGATGAAGGCGACCGGGCCGATGAAGTCGAGGCCGCGGCAGAAGCCTGGAACACGCGCGACATCGGTCTTTTCGCCGGTCTTCGGATCGATCGTGACGAGCGCGCCGCGGCCGGATTCGAGCACCCACAGGCGATCGTCGTACCAGCGCGGCGAGTGCGGCATCGACAGGCCGCGCACGATCACCTTGTCGGTCGCCATGTCGATCAGCAGGCCGCCGTCGCGCTTGTTCGCGCGCCAGCCCTGCGGCGTGTTCGTCTCGCCGAGCGCGGTCAGGTAGCGCGGCTTGCCGTCGCGCATCGCGAGGCCGTTCAGATGGCAGCGGTCCTCCGGCGCGTAGTGGGTGACGAAACGCGGCCGCCAGCGCGGCACGAAGCTCGACTTGGTATCGAGCGTGCACAGGCAGGAAAACAGCGTGTTCACGAACCACAGGTCGCCGTGCTTGTCCCAGGCCATCTCGTGGATATCGATCGCGCCGGTGATGTGGCCGCGCCGCGCCAGATACACCGCGTCGTGGCGCGGCGGATCGTGCAGGCGCTTGGCGACGGCCGGCATGTTGCGGAATTCGGCGATCTCGATCGCCGTGCCGAGCGCGAGGCGCTCGCCGTCCGCGGCCATGCCCATCGGCCGGATGAACGTGCGGAAATGCGTGTTGATCGAGGCGCCGTCGGGCCGCAGGATCACCAGCTTGCCGGCCTGGTACGTACTGACGACGAGGCAGCCGTTCAACTGGCGCAGCAGATCGGGAAAGTTGGTCGTATGGACGCTGCCGAGGACTTCGGCGACCGAAGCGGGTTTCTTCTCGGCGGTGTCGGGTGCCGGTGATTCCGCCGCGGCAGGGGCGGCATCGGCGAGGGGCTCGGTCGTGCTCATGGCGGTAGGGTCTGCGGGCAATGGGCAAGGCCGTATCGTGCCATGAACGGCGGCGCGCGTTGCGCCGCGATGTCGTGGCGGACACGTCGGATGCGGATGAAAAATCGTCGGCGGGGCTGCTTGCCGCACGCATCGAATCACGGATGCGGTGCGCCGCCGGGCGGCTGCGAAATGCGCGGGCTGCGAATGTTGCAGCCGCTCCTCGCGAGGAGCGGCTGCGCCATCGGTTGCTAGCCGTCGAAACCGTCGGTGAAGATCACGTCGCTCGGGTCGAACTCGAACGCGCCGATGTCGGTCTGGGCACCGAGCGTGCGTGGGAATCCACTGCCGCGCTGGTCACTCGACGTACCCAGGGCATTGTTGCCCGCGTCGATCGCCACGCTGAGCGGCGACATCGAGTGGGTGGCCGTGTCGCCGCCGTTGAAGGAAAGCCCCTTCAGCAGGGGATCGGTCAGCAGGATGGTGCCTGCCGGTGTCGCCACCGTCGACGGGAAGTAGACGAGGTTGTTGGCTCCGGTCGTCGTCGCGGTGGAAATACCTCCGAGGTCGTCGATCAGCGGACCGTTGCCGTCGTTCTTGTCGGTCGTGTTGTTCGAAATCAGCACGCTCTGCAGGTCGACGTTATTGGTGCCCTTGATCGCCAGGCCACCGCCATACTTGTTGGCGCCGTGGGTGGTATTGAAGGCGATCGTGCTGTTCTCGAATTCGCCGTCGTTGCCTCTCACGTAGACGCCACCGGTGTTCTGTACCGACGAATTGCCCGATACGGTGCTGTTGAGCAGTTTCCAAGGCCCGGACGCACCGCCGAGATTGAACATGATGATGCCGCCGGTATTCCCGCTGGAGTTCGCCGACACCGTCGAATTGGTGATGAAGATGTCGCCAGTGAGGTACAGGCCGCCGCCGATGTTGGATGAGTTGCCGCTGACGGTGTTGTACTTGAAGAACGCGCTGCCGCCGGGGGTGCCGTAGAAATTGCCGGTCTCGGCACCGCCGCCGGTCGCGCGGCCCGCGCTGGACGTGGCCGTGTTGCCGCGGATCGTGCTGTAGGCCACGGTAAGGTCGCCGGCCGTGTAGACGCCGCCGCCGTAGGCGCCTTTGCCGCTGGAGTGCGCGGTGCTGCCGGATACGATGCTGCTGATGATGGAGACGCCGGCGTAGCCGAATATGGCGCCGCCGCGCACGGGAGTCGAGGTGCTCGCGCTGCCCGCATCGCAGTACTTGATCCAGGAGTTGTTGATCGCGACGCTGCCGCTGCCGGAAGCGATGCAGCCGCCGCTGGCGTTGCCGAAGCCGCCGTCGGCGAGATATTTCTTGCCGTCCGAAATGCTGAGGTCGTTGACCGTGACAGTGCCCGCACCGATGTGCTCGAGCGGCCGGTACAGGTAGCCGCCGCTGATGGTCAGCGCGAGCGCGCCGGGGCCCTGCAAGGTCAGATCGTCGACAGCGGTGATGATGTCGCCCGTCGTCAGCGTGATCAGGCTGCAGCCGGTGCTGGTCAAGTCGATCGTATCGCCGCTGACTGCATCGGCCACCGCCTGGCGGTAGCTGCCCGGGCCGGCATCGTTGCAGTTCGTCACCGCAATCGAATTGGGGGCAAGGGGCGGCAACGAGCGCTGCTTGCCCTGCATGAACGCGACCAGCGACTGCCGGTCCGCGTCCGTCCAGGGCACGCGTTCAGCGGGGCCGACCGAGGTCGGCATCGGAACAGCGGAGTGCGCAGCATTCGCTGTCGCAGTGGCATGTTCGGGTAAGGCCAGACTGGATCCGACCGCCAGCGCGAGCGCCAGACAGGCCGGCAACAGCTTGACGCGCGGCTTGATAGCCTGCGCACCGTCATTACGTTTCATGGTGATCTCCCTTGGTTTGAACAACCTTGTTCTGCCCGCCGCTCGGGCATTTGCGCCACCCCGCGTTTTGCGGTGGGGGCGCTACAAAAAGTGTAACGTTTTCTTAAAGATGTGATATGAATCACGCCATTGACACTCTTTTCCACATACGCGAAAAGAAGCAAAAGCGTGACACCGCGGTGACGATTGGAATGCGGCCGCACTCGATTGC
>DASWPR010000419.1:0-8390 GCA_036398455.1 Dokdonella sp. | reverse complement strand
CAGGATTTCGCTGAGCGCGCCGCGCGGCCAGCCGCCGCCGGGCAGCAGCGCATCCAGTTCGGCCAGGCCGGTCGGCTGCGCATCGATCGTGCCCGCCGGTGCCGCATTGCGTCGCCATATGCCCGGGTGGCGCAGCACCTCGGCCAGGGCACTCTCGTCACGCGATGGCGCATGGCGCTCCGGAAGGGCGGCCTGCGCATCCCGCCGTGGTTCCTGCCCAGCCTTCGATGCAGGAAGGGGGAAGCCGACCGGCGCCAGAACAGGCGGCGAAAAGGTCGTGGTCTCGGCAGCGGCGGTATCGAACAGGTTCGAAGTCAACATCGCAACTCATCCCTGGCGTTGGAATCGGGTGGAGACATCAGGACGGATCAGGCCGACATAGAGGCCTTCGATCGCGAACGCATGGCGTTTGGGATCGACCTCGATCGGCGCGAAATCCGGGTTCGCCGGCAGCAGGCGCACCTGGCCGCGGCGGTGTTCGAGGCGCTTGACGGTGACTTCGTCGTCGATCCGCGCGACCACGATGCGGCCATCGTCGGCGCTGGCGCTGCGATGCACGGCAATCAGGTCGCCATCGAGGATGCCGGCGTCGCGCATGCTGAGGCCGACGACGCGCAGCAGATAGTCGGCGCGCGGGCGGAACAGGTCGGGGTCGACGGCGTGTTGTGCTTCGATGTTTTCGGCAGCGAGGATCGGGCTGCCGGCGGCAACCCGGCCGACGAGGGGGAGCTGGGTTGCCGCCGGCGCCCGCAAACGATGCGGCAGGCGTAGGCCACGATGATACGGCAGACGCTCGAGCGCCCCCTTGCGGACCAGCGCTTCGACATAATCCTGGGCTGAGCTATGACTGCTAAGCCCAAGATTCTCCGAGATTTCCCTCAGCGTGGGGGCGTGGTCGTGCTGCTCCAGATGGCGCTGGATGAAATCCAGTACGCGCTGCTGGTTGGCGGTCAGGCGGGACTCGTTCATACGTACTAATGTACGTACTAAGGGGCGGCCGCGCAAGAGGTTCGTTGGAATATCGGCTTGAGCCCCTCGTCGGCGAAAATGTTCGCATGGGAAACCTGCCTTTGAATATCGCGATCGTCGGCTACGGCACCGCCGGGCAGACAGCGGCGATCCTGCTCTCGCGCGACGGCCATCGCGTCGAGGTGTTCGAGCGCGCTGCCGTGCTGGGACCGGTCGGCGCCGGCTTTCTGCTGCAGCCGGTCGGTCTGCATGTGCTGTGGGAAATGGGATTGCTCGATGCCGCGCTCGCGCACGGCCGGCGCATCGACCGGCTGTACGGCGAGACGCGCGCGGGACGCGCCGTGATGGACATGCGCTATGCCGGTCTCGATGCGCGCTGGTTCGGCCTCGGCATGCAGCGCGGCGCCTTGTTCTCGCTGCTCGCCGCTGCCTGGCCCGATGTCGATACGGTGCATCGCGGCTGCCGCATCGTTGCGGCGAGCGACGACGGTCGCCGCCTCCGTGAGGAGAATGGCCGCGAGCACGGACCCTACGATCTGATTCTCGCCGCGGACGGTGCGGCCTCGTGTCTGCGCGCGGCGGTGGGTGTGCCGAAACTCGATCGCCCGTATCCCTGGGGCGCGTTGTGGTGCCTGCTGCCGGAGCAGGACTGGCCGTTCCAGAACCAGCTGCGCCAGCGCTATGTCGCTGCGCGCAAGATGGTCGGCATGCTGCCGGTCGGTACGCGGCCGGGCGATGCGACATCGCGCGTCAGCTTTTTCTGGAGCCTTCCGACCGCGCGGATGGATGCATGGCAGCGCGATGGCATCGCGCGCTGGCGCGACGAAGTGGAAACGCTGTGGCCCGAGCTGCGCGGTCTTCTGGGCGGCATCGCCGATTGCGCACAGCTCGCACGTGCGAACTACCGCGACGCCGTGCCGACGCGCTGGCATCGCGGCCGGCTGGTGCTGCTCGGCGATGCCGCGCATGCGATGAGCCCGCAGCTCGGGCAGGGTGTCAACATGGCGCTGATGGATGCGCTCGCGCTGCGCGATGCGCTGCGTGCGGAGTCCGGCGTCGATGCCGCCATCGCGAAATACGAAGGCGCCCGCCGCCGCCACGTGCGCATCTATCAGTTCTGCAGCCGCTGGCTGACGCCGCTGTTCCAGTCCGAGCGCGATGGCGTGGCGAAGCTGCGCGACCTGGCCTTCCTGCCGCTCGGACGCATGCCCGGCGGACGCGGCCAGATGCTGCATGTGCTGAGCGGCCTGCGCAGCGGCCTGTTCGGCAAGCTGCATCTGCCTGCGGCGTTCCAGGCGGCGCTCGAGGCGCTGCACTGAGCGGCGTCGGGTGGGCGCAGTTTGCTATCGTGCGTTCTGCGCAATGGAGGCGTCATGTCGGGATCGCAACTCGCAGGCATCGGCAAGATCGCGCTCTGGCTGCTGTTGCTGAGCGGCGCGCTGCCCAGGATCGCCATTGCCGATCCGGCGCTGCTGTTGCTGCCGCAAAAGGTCTGGAGCGGCGCCGGTGATCGCGCCGAAAGCGGTCTCGGCGTGCTCGTGCAGGAGGGCGCCATCATCGGCGTGGCGCGGCCGGAGACGCTGACGCTGCCTGCCGGCACGCTGCGCATCGAACTGCCCGGCGCGACCTTGATGCCGGGACTGATCGACCTGCATTCGCACGTGTTCCTGCATCCCTACAACGAAGTGCCGTGGAACGATCAGGTACTGAAGGAACCGCAGGACTACCGCACGCTGCTGGCCGCCGAGCATGCCCGCGCGACCCTCCTGGCCGGCTTCACCACGCTGCGCGATCTTGGCACCGAGGGCGCCGGCTATGCCGACGTCTCGCTCAAGCGCGCGATCGACGAGGGAATGATTGCGGGACCGCGCCTGTTCGTTGCGACGCGGGCGATCGTGGCAGCGTCGAGCTACGGCCCCGGGCCGCGTGGCTTCCGGCCCGATCTCGATCTGCCACAGGGCGCGCAGGCGATCACCGGGGTCGACGAAGCGGTGCGCGCGGTGCGCGAACAGGCAGCGCGCGGCGCCGACTGGATCAAGCTGTATGCGGACTACCGCGTCGGCCCGCACGGCGAGACGATGCCGACGCTGAGCGCCGCCGAGATGAAGGCGATCGTCGACGCCGCGCACCAGATCGGCCGGCCGGTGGCTGCGCATGCCGGCAGCGACGCCGGCGTGCGCATGGCGGTCGAAGCCGGCGTCGACTCGATCGAGCATGGCTACGACGCGAGCGAATCCTCGCTTCGCCTGCTGAAGCAGCATGGCGCGAGTTACGAGCCGACCTTGACCGCGGTCGCGGCGACCGCCGAATACTTCGAGCACTACGTGCCCGGCGGCGAACCGACGCCGCGCATGCGCGAATCCGAGCGCGCGTTCCGCACCGCGCTGAAACTCGGCGTGACGATCGGCAACGGCAGCGACGTCGGCGTGTTCAAGCATGGCGAGAACTGGCGCGAGCCCGGCGCGATGGTGAAGGACGGCATGACGCCTGCACAGGCGCTGCATGCGGCGACCGACGTGGCCGCGAAGATCCTGCGCCAGTCCGGTACGTTCGGTCGCATCGAGCCTGGTCTGCGTGCGGACCTCGCCGCCTTCGAGGGCGATCCGAGCGAATCGATCGAGGCGCTGAAAAAGCCGGTATTCGTGATGAAGGACGGGGTGATCTACCGCGGGCCGCACGCGCGCGAGCGTTGAGCGCGTGCGATCGCTTACAGGGTCTTGCCGACCACGTTTTCCTTCAGCTGGAAGCGCGAATCGAGCGACAGCGCCTGGCCGTCTGCCAGGTTGGAATAATCCTGCGCGCTGGTCAGCCGATCCGGCGTCGCCCATGGCGCCGGATGGACCGGGCCGGGAACGAACGCCTTCCATTCGCCGGGGTCCGCTTTGCCCTGTTCGCCGATGACATAGAGGATCGGCACGATGGCGTTCGTGCCGATTTTTTTGCCGTTGACCGTCTCGGTCAAGTCGTAGTGCCAGTTCTTCGCGGCGGCGATGCTGGTGCGCTCGAACAGCTTGCGCCATTGCTCGGCCTGGAACTCGCTGCGCGCCCGCGCATCGAGACTGGTCTGATACGGCTGCACGTCGACGACATTGCCGGCGTCGTCCAGGCGCAGCGAGAGCAGCACCTTGGCGCCGAGCCGCGCATGCGCGGCTTCCTCCGGATAGCGCGGCGGCTTCACCTGCGCATTGCGCCTCGGTTCGCCGAAGTCGATCGCGGCGATGCGCACGATGTAGCTTTTCCGGCCGTCCTGCGGCTCCGCGTTCAGGCGCAGATGCACGGCGGTCTTGGCGACGACCGCGGTGCCATCGACGATGATCGGCTCGAAATGCCAGGCGCGCACGTTGCGATCGACCAGCGCAGCGATTTCCGGCGCGAGCTTGCTCTGCAACAGATAGTCGCTGACGTGCCCGTCGGGCGCGATCTGCACTTCGCCGACGGCGTCCATTTCCAGGATCGGCGAGTCTTGCTTCGCGTGCGCCAGCGCAGCCGTGGCGAAGATCAGGGCCGTCGTCAGCATCGAAAGGCGCATGTCGATATTCCTCGCCGAAGTGTCTGCGGGAAGCGTCGCATGCTGCGCGTTGGCGATGCAAGCCGGACGGGATTGCTCAATGGTGAAGTTTGATTTCGACGGGAGCTGCGAGTCGATGAGCTGCGCTCGACAGAGATCGGAAACATGTCGCGACGGCTGCCGCGGCTTGGGCGGATGCCGAGCTTTCCACCGGCAGCGCCACGCACGATAGTCCGGCATCGCCGCGGAACCGGGATGGAACCTGCAGCAACGCTTGCGCAGGCTCCATCCCGGCGCAAGTCAGCCGGCTTTCTTCTTCGCCAGCTGCAGCCATGTGTCGACCACCGTATCCGGATTCAGCGACACCGATTCAATGCCCTGGTCCATCAGCCATTCGGCGAGGTCCGGATGATCGCTCGGGCCCTGGCCGCAGATGCCGACGTACTTGCCCTTCGCTTTGGCCGTCTGGATGGCCATCGACAAGAGTTTCTTGACGGCCGGATCGCGCTCGTCGAACAGGCTGGCGACGATGGACGAATCGCGGTCGAGGCCGAGGGTGAGCTGGGTGAGGTCGTTCGAGCCGATCGAGAAGCCGTCGAAGATGTCGAGGAACTCGTCGGCGAGCAGCGCGTTCGACGGCACTTCGCACATCATGATGATCTTGAGCCCGTTCTCGCCCTGCACCAGGCCGTTCTTCTTCAGCACCTCGATGACCTTGCGGCCTTCGCCGAGCGTGCGCACGAACGGAATCATCACCCACGCGTTGGTGAGGCCCATTTCCTCGCGCACCTTCTTCATCGCGCGGCATTCCAGCGCGAAGGCGTCGGCGAAACTCGGATCGACGTAGCGGCTGGCGCCGCGGAAGCCGATCATCGGGTTTTCTTCATGCGGCTCGTAGCGCTTGCCGCCGATCAGGTTGGCGTATTCGTTCGACTTGAAGTCCGACAGGCGCACGATGACCGGTTCCGGCGCGAATGCCGCGGTGATCGTGGCGATGCCTTCGGCCAGGCGGTCGACATAGAACTGCACCGGGTCGCCGTAGCCTGCGATTTTCTCGTCGATCAGGCGCTTGGTCTCGGCATCCTGCCTGCCGTATTCGAGCAGGGCCTTCGGATGGATCGCGATGTGGCTGGCGATGATCATCTCGAGGCGGGCGAGGCCGACGCCGGCGTTCGGCAGCATCGCGAAATCGAACGCGCGCTCCGGATTCGCCACGTTCATCATGATCTTCAGCGGCGCCGGCGGCATCGAGTCGAGATCGGCCGTGATGCGCTCGAACGCGAGCTTGCCCTCATAGATGAAACCGGTATCGCCCTCGGCGCAGGACACCGTCACGTCGGCGCCATCGGGAATCGCGTCGAGCGCGTTGCCGGTGCCGACGATCGCCGGAACGCCGAGTTCGCGCGCGATGATCGCCGCGTGGCAGGTGCGGCCGCCGCGGTTCGTCACAATCGCGGCCGCACGCTTCATGACGGGTTCCCAGTCCGGGTCGGTCATGTCGGCAACCAGCACGTCGCCGGGTTCTACGCGGGCCATGTCCTTGATCGAGCGGATCACGCGCGCCCTGCCGGCGCCGATCTTCTGGCCGACCGAGCGGCCTTCGGCGAGCACCTTGCCGCGCGCCTTGAGCTGGAAACGCTCGATCTGCGTGGCGCGTGCGCGCGACTTCACCGTTTCCGGGCGCGCCTGCACAATGTAGAGTTTTCCCGTATTGCCATCTTTCGCCCACTCGATGTCCATCGGGCGGCCGTAGTGTTCTTCGATGATCAGCGACTGCCGGGACAGCTCCTGCACGTCGGCATCGCTGATGCAGAACCTGGCGCGGTCCGCAGCCGGCGTTTCCTCGATGCGCACGCGCTCGCCGGGCTTGTCCGAATAGACCATGCGCTGCTGCTTGGCGCCGATCTGGCGGCGCAGGATCGCCAGCTTGCCGGCACGCAGGGTCGGCTTGTAGACGTAGAACTCGTCCGGATTGACCGCGCCCTGCACGACCATTTCGCCGAGGCCATAACTGCCGGTGACGAACACCGCGTCGCGGAATCCGGATTCGGTGTCGAGCGTGAACAGCACGCCGGACGCGCCGACATCGGAACGCACCATCAGCTGCACGCCGGCCGAGAGGAACACGTCCTCGTGCTTGAAGCCGTGATGCACGCGGTAGGCGATGGCGCGGTCGTTGTAGAGCGAGGCGAAGACTTCCTTCACCTTGTGCAGCACGTCGTCGATGCCGACGACATTGAGGAAGGTTTCCTGCTGGCCGGCGAACGAGGCGTCGGGCAGATCCTCGGCTGTGGCAGAAGAGCGCACGGCAACGGCGATGTCGGCAGCACCGGCGTCCTTGCACAGCTTCGCATAGGCCTCGCGGATGGCCTGGTCGAGCTCGGCCGGCAGGGCGGTATCGACGATCCAGGCGCGGATTTCGGTGCCGGCCTTGGTCAGCTCGTCGACCTGCTCCACGTCGAGCGTGGTCAGGCGCTGCTGGATTCGCTGGGCGAGGCCGCTTTTTTCGAGATACGCCTGGAACGCCTGTGCGGTCGTGGCGAAGCCGCCCGGCACCGACACGCCGAGCTTGGCGAGGTTGCCGATCATCTCGCCGAGCGAGGCATTCTTGCCGCCGACCTTGCCGAGGTCGGACATGCGCAGGTTGTCGAGCCAAAGGATCAGGTCGCTCAAGGGAAATCTCCGCAGAAGAGGTACGCCGGCGGGCGCCTGCGTAAACACGTGATTTTCAGGCTTTGGCCGGAGTGGGGCAAGCGCGGAGACGAGCCGCCGGCAAGCGCCGGTTCATCCGGCGCTGGACGGTCGGGCGTCTTCGCATGGGTGCGGGTCGTTCACGCAGGTTTTCTCGGCATCCAAGCCGGTTTTCTGGTTACTCGCAATCCATGCCAGTTTCCCGTCACTCGCCATCCAGGCCAGTTTTTCCTCGCGCGCGCAAATTTCTCGTCAGCCAAGCGAATTTTTTCGACGTCATTCCCGCGAAAGCGGGAATCCATTTCGCTCGTGCGTTGCAGTGAAGCAACATGGATTCCCGCTCTCGCGGGAATGACGGCTGGGGAGGGGGAAGGCGGCCCTCATGGCCGAAGGAAAGCCGGACCCCGCGCAGGAAGTGAACTCGACGCGGCTTGCAGACAGGCGCCGGGTATGCCCTAGACTGCAGGCTGATTTCCAGGGAACCGGGCATGCGCCGCACGATCTTCTACGTCTCCGACGGTACCGGCATCACCGCCGAAACGATCGGCCACAGCGTTCTCACGCAGTTCGACTCGGTCGAATTCGATACCTATCGCATCCCGTTCGTGGACGCCGAGGACAAGGCGCGCGCGGCCGCGGTGCGCATCAAGACCGTGTACGCGCAGAGCGGCGCGCGTCCGATCGTGGTGAACACGATCATGGACCAGAAGCTGAGCGATGTCGTGGCGGAAAGCGGCGCCCTCATGCTCGACGTGTTCGCGCCGTTCATCGGCCCGCTCGAGGACGAGCTCGGCGCGCCGCGTTCGGCGCGCGTCGGCAAGGCGCACGGGCTGACCGATTTCACCGAGTACGAAGCGCGCATCAACGCGACCAACTACGCGCTGACCCACGATGACGGCATCGACGTCAACTACGCCGATGCCGACGTGATCCTGGTCGGCGTCTCGCGCGTCGGCAAGACGCCGACCTGCCTGTACATGGCCCTGCACTACGGCGTGAAGGCAGCCAATTACCCGCTGACCGAGGAAGATCTCGACCGCCTGGAAATTCCCAAGCGCCTGCTGCCGCATCGTCCGCGCCTGTACGGCCTGGCGATCGACGCGCAGCGCCTGGCGCAGGTGCGCGAGGCGCGCCGTCCCGGCAGCCGCTACGCCGAACTCAAGCAATGCCGCTGGGAACTGGAACAAGCCGACAAGCTGTTCCGGCGCGAGAGCATTCCGGT
>DASWPR010000418.1:0-7150 GCA_036398455.1 Dokdonella sp. | reverse complement strand
CGTCCTCCACTGCGCGACCGTGGATAGCCCAACATCGTTAGCCTTGCACCAGGTCTTGACGGTTTTGCCTTCCGCCATCCAGTCGAGCAATGCGTCCGCTCGTGCTTGCGTGTAAGTCGTTGGCCTGCTCAGCATGACGCGCGCTGCGTCAACGTCTCCCGACTTGGCGCGCCTCTCGATCTCAGGCCACCCGGGCGAGCTTGTCAGCCTTGCGTGCTGCGCCGGGGTCCAATCCGTTGCGCAACTGGGCGCGGGCCTTCTCCGCTGCGTCGCGGGCATCGGATAAGGACACCTCAGGGAACACGCCGAAAGCCAGACGCTTCTCCTTGCCCCCGTAGCGGTACTTCATGCGCCAATAGCGCGCGCCGGTTGGCATGACCTCTAGGTAGATGCCGGAACCGGCGGCAAGCTTGTAGGGCTTCTCACGCGGTTTGGCGTTGCGTGCGGCGATGGCGGTGAGCGTCATGGGGGCATCTTTTGGCTGCACCCCCGACCGTGGGGGCATCTGCCCCCAATGCTGCCCCCAGATGCCCCCGGATGCAACCGGACTATGTTGGACGTACAGGCACAAAAAAACCCGCGTTTATGCGGGTTTCTGAGGGTTCGCCGGATGTCGTCGGACGGCCTTGGACGCACATTTGGTGCCGCTTATCTGACTCGAACAGATGACCTACCGCTTACAAGGCGGTTGCTCTACCAACTGAGCTAAAGCGGCGCGGGGCGCATTCTAGCAACGGGTTGCACGGCGGCCTAGAAGCAGGCGATCGTTTCCTCGCGCAGGTCGCGCGCGTTGGCGAGGCGGCTGCGCCAGTCCGGCGTGTCGCTGCCGGCGAGGGCGAAGTCGAGCCAGTAGGCGGGCAGGTCTTCGGTGCGTGCATTGGTCTGCGGCGCGAAGCCGAGGCCGGCGAGTTCGGTGCGGCGGCGCTCGGCGTTGCCCTGGTCGCGGAACAGGCCGAGCGAGATGGTGTTCTGCTGGTCGCCGGCGGTGACCACGTAGTAGTCGCGCACGCCCTTCGCCGACAGCGAGCGCGCGGTGGCGAGGGCTTGTTCGCGCGACGCCATCGCCGGCAGGTAGACCCAGTAGCCACGCGCCTGGGTGGTGTGCGTTTCGTGGAACTGGATGCGCCGGGTCAGCGGCGTCAGCAGGTTCATCGCGGCGCGCAGATCGGCCTGGGTCGGAAACGGGCCGATCGAGCGGCATTGGTCGTTGGCGAGGTCGGCCTTGCTCTCGGGCGCATCGGCCAGCTCCGCGCCGGCCGCGATGCCGCCGCCGTCGCGTTCGGCCAGCAGCGCGAGCTTTGCCACGCCCGGATCGACTGCCGCCGCCGCGGCAGCCGGTGGCAGCTTGGCGAAGGCGAGCCAGCAGGCGGCGCCGACGTTCAGGGCGAGCAACAGCAGGAACAGCGCGCGGACAAACATGGGAAGGGTTCGGGCCTGCGGCGAGGACGAGTCTCGATTCTAGCCGGCTGCCGCGCCCGCATCCGCCGCCCACAGCGCAAGACCGCGCAGCACGAGGTCGTGCACGCGTTCGGCGTCGGGCAACAGGGCATCCAGTTCGTCGGCGCCGCCGCCGGTCAGCAGCAGCGCGGGCGCCGCACCGAGTCGTTGCGCGGCCGCGCTGCGAAAGCGATCGACCGCACCGGCGGCTGCATACAGCGCGCCCGCGAACACCGCATCGGCCGTGCTGCGCGGAAGCTCGCGCCAATGCCCTTCGAAGGCGCCGACGCGTGCGGTGGCGCCGAGCAGGGCTTCGCGCATCAGGCGCGGGCTGGCGACGATCAGGCCGCCGTGATGGGTGCCGTCCGCAGCCAGCGCGTCGATCGTCAGCGCGGTACCGACGCTGACCAGCACCTGCGCGCGCGGCCGCTCCGCCTGCAGCGCGACGAGGCCGAGGAAGCGATCGACGCCGAGGCGCTCCGGCTCGGCGTAGGCGTTGCGCACGCCGAGCGCGGCGGACGGACTGCGCAGGAATTGCGCGTCGAGCTGGAAACGTTCGCGCACGCAGGAAGCCAGTTCGTCCTCGCGCGCGCTGCCGACCACGCTCGCCACGAACACCGCGTCGACGCGATGCAGGCCGGTCCATTCGCTGCGCAGTGCGGCCGCCAGCGGCCGCTCGACATGGGCGAATACGCCGCCCGCCTGCATGCGGCCGTGGATCAGCGTGGCCCACTTGAGGCGTGTGTTGCCGAAGTCGATCAGCAGCTTCATCGATGCGCCCTCACGCTGACTTCGCCGCTGTCGACGCTGCGCTCGCCGTCGGCGAAGGCGACGCGCAGGCCGCCGCGCGCATCGACGCCACGGGCGATGCCATCGAGCGTCGCATCACCGCGCAATACGCGCACGCTGCGATCATGCAGCGCATCGCGTCGTGCGAACTCGTCGACGAAGGCGGCGAAGCCGTCCACGCAGAATCGGTCGAGCGCTTCGACCAGACGTGCGAGCAGGCGCGCGACGACGAGGTTGCGCGCCGGTGTATTGGTGCCGGCCAGACGCGCGAGGTCGGTCCATGGCTGGCCGATGGCGGCACCGGCGGCGGTGTCGATGCGCATGTTCAATCCGATGCCGATCACCGCGTGGCAGGGGCCGATCGCGTCGCCGCCGAGTTCGACCAGGATGCCGCCGAGCTTGCGCTCGTCGACGACGATGTCGTTCGGCCACTTCAGGCCGACAGTGGGAACGCCGCAATCCTCGAGCGCCTGCGCGACCGCGATACCGACGACCAGGCTGAGCCCGGCCAGCGGCGCCATGCCGGCATCGAAGCGCTTCAGCAGCGACAGCGCAACGCCGCCGGTCAGCGGCATCTGCCAGCTGCGCCCGCGTCGCCCGCGCCCGGCGGTCTGCACTTCGGCGAGGCAGACGAGCAGGTCGCGCGGATCGACTGCGGCCCGGCGCAGCAGTTCGCTGCTGGTCGAATCGAGCTGCCAGTGCACCTCCAGGCTGCCGAGCCGCTGGCGCAATGCGGCCGTCGACAGCGCCGAAATCTGCGCCGCATCGAGGCGGTCGAGCGGGGTTTCCAGGCGGTAGCCGCTGCCGGCCTGCGCGGCGATCGGCAGGCCGAGCTCGCGCAGGCGTTCGATCTGCTTCCACACCGCGGCACGGCTGACGCCGAGGCGTTCGGCCAGAGCGCTGCCGGAAACCGCGCGGGCGTCGGCCAGTTCGGCCAGCAGACGCGGTGCGGCGTCGCCGCGTCCGCCCGGAGGGGTTCTTTTCGTTGGGGCGCGTGCGGTCAAGGGGGCAAGGGAGTGGTCGGGAGCGTCGTGGCAGTTTAGCCGTGACGACGGAAAAACAAGGCGAACCGTGCAACCTTTGCCGCCACCGGGGCATCTGATCTGATGCTCGCGGCATGGGTTTGCAGCCGGCGGACTGTCCGCCGGCTGTCCGCAGGTGTCCGGCGGACGCCCGCGCGAGGCGCTTCCAGGCCTTGCGCGCAAGCCGGAGCGCGGGGCATGACCAATGGCACGCTACATGCTAAAGCCGCGCATGGCTGGAGTCGGGGAGAGGATCGTGCGAGCATTGTCGAATCCCTTGGCCACGCTGCCGGGAGCACCCTGATGAAAAAACCTGTTCTCGCCCTCGTGGCCCTGGCGGCCGCGCTGTTCGGCGCCGCCGCATCGGCGCAGGAAGCTCCGCTGCGCGGAGTCGGTCTGCTGGCATTGAACGCGAGCGACGCACCGAGCGGCCTCGGCAGCGCGCAGCCGCGCGGCGCCCTGGTCGAGACGCCCGACAGCGGCGGCGGCGGTGCGGCCACGCGCAACGGGCGCGGCGCCGGCGATATCGGTCCGGCAGCCCGTATTCCGCGTGCCGAAGAGCCCCCCGCGCGCGCCATGCCGGACGCATTGCCTCCGGCCGCGCTGCCGCATGGCGACCCGGCCACGCCGGCCGCCGCCACGCCGAAGCGCCCGAGCTATCGCTGGCAGTCGCTGGTGCCCGGCGCCATCAAATGAGTTGCGCGGCCGCGTGATCGGCCGCTGGTGGCGGCGGCTCGGCCGCGTATTCGCCCAACCCGATCGCATCCACGACGACGCCTGGCGCACGCTGCTCGGCAGTTCGCCGCTGTTCCAGCGCCTTACTCCGCCGGAGGCCGCGACACTGCGCACGCTGGCCGAGCGCTTCCTGGCGCGCAAACGGTTCAGTGCCGCGGGCGGCCATGTACTCACCGATGCGCAATGTCTCGCGCTCGCCGCGCTGGCCTGCCTGCCGGTTCTGCATCTGGGCTTCGACCGGCTCGCCGGCTGGCGCGAGGTGATCGTCTACCCGGGCGAATTCCGCGTGAAGCGCGAACACCACGACGAGCGCAGCGGCGTCGTCACCGAGGGCGAGGACGATCTGATCGGCGAGGCCTGGGAACGCGGCCCGCTGATCCTGTCTTGGGCCGACGTCGCGGCGGACCTCGAACATCCGTTCGACGGATTCAACGTGGTCGCGCACGAGATCGCGCACAAGCTCGACATGCTCGACGGCACCGTCGACGGCGTGCCGCGGCTGCCGCCGCAGATCACCCGGCACGAGTGGCTGGCCGCCATGCAGCCGGCCTACGATGCGCTGGTGCGCGCGGTCGAACGCGGCCGCGACAGCCTGATCGATCCCTACGCAGCCGAATCCGTCGACGAATACTTCGCCGTCGTCAGCGAGCTGCATTTCTCCGATCCGCAGCTGCTGCGCCGTGCGGCTCCAGCCGTGGCCGCGCTGCTGCAGCGGTTCTACGGACCGTACAAAAATGCAACTTTGGTTGCAGCGGCGGGGTCGGACCGGTAGCCTGCGCGGTCCGCAATCCCGAACGCCGCGCGGGCGCCCGTACCGCGACCGTTGCCGCCCATGCCATTGAAAAATCTGCTCCGCGCTTCCGCGCTCGTCTTGTTCGCCTCGCCGCTGCCGTTGCTGGCGTGCAGCGGCCGTCTGCATATCGAACTGGAACAGGCCGGCGTCTACACGCTCGATCACGCCGCGATCGTCGCGGCGCAGCCGGGCCTCGCCGACTGCGCCGCCAGCGATCTGGTGCTGACGCAGGCCGGCAGCGAAGTGCCGCTGCGCGTGGTCGCTCGCGGCGAGCGCTTCGCGGACGGCGACCGCGTCGAATGGATCGGCCTGCCCTTGCACGGCCCGGAAAGCTGGTACGACGCCTACAGCGTCAACAACGTCTATCTGCTCGGTGCCGCGCCCGGCGCGCACGCGCGCATCCGAGATGCCGAAGCCGTCGGCGGCGGTCGCGCCGCGCTCGAGCGCAGCCTGCATATCGAGCAGGAAAACCTGATGATCCGGCTCGACCAGAGCCAGCAGAAACCGGGCGAGGAGTCCGATATCTGGCAATGGGCGAAGCTGACCCAGGTGGATCCGAAGCCGTTCGAGACGAGCTTCGATCTGCCCGACCTCGACGCGCACGCGTCGTCGCTGAAATTGACGCTGAACTTCCGCGGGCTGTCCGACCTGCCGCCCGTGCCGCAGGACAAGGGCAGCAAGCCCGACGATCACGTCGTCGATGTTCTCCTCAACGGTCGTGCGGTTTCGACGCTGCACTGGAACGGCCGCGACGAGGAACGCCGCTCGCTCGACGTGCCGATCGCCGCGCTGAAAGCGCGCGGCAACACGCTGACCCTGCACGTGCCCAAGCGCGCGTCGGCAACCGACGCGAAGGCCGACGCCATCGATGTCGTGATGTTCAACTGGCTGGAAGCGCGCTATCCGCTCGCCGGCGACCTCGATGCCGGCGCCTTGCCGCTGGCGGTGCGCGCGGACGCAAGCGCACCGCTGCAGCTGGCTTACCGCGGCGACGGCAGTCCGCTGCTGTACGGCGCCGACGGCGTACGCCGGCCGGCTCGCGCGCTCGGTGGCGGTCGCTACGCCTTCGCGCCGGCGCCTGCCGGTGTCGAGCTGTTTCCGGCGCTGGAGGGCAAGCTCGCCAGGCCGCTCGCACTGCGCGCGGTGGCCGAGGGCGACTGGCAGCATCCGGCCGCGGCCTACGACTATCTGATCGTGAGCCACCCGAGCCTGATCGATGCGATCAAGCCGCTGGCCGAATTCCACCAGCAGCGCGGCCTCAAGGTCGCCGTGCTCGACATCGACGCGGTCTACGACCAGTTCAACAATGGCATCACGCATCCGCGCGCGATCCGCCAGCTCGTCGACGTCGCCTATCACGGCTGGCCGACGCCGCGCCCGCGCTTCCTGCTGCTCGTCGGCGACGCCAGCTACGACATCCGCCACGACACCTACAACGATGGCAACTATGCCAAGTGGGTGGACCAGGAACTGCTCTATCCGAACGGCTTCGGTGGGATCAGCGGCACGCCGTACAAGAACCAGCCGCGCAAACTCGCCGATCGCAACCTGATCCCGACCTGGCAGTTCCCGTCGCCCGAAGGCCAGTCGGCCAGCGACAACTGGTTCGGTGCGGTCGATGGCGACGACTGGCATCCGGTGGTTGCGGTCGGGCGCTTTCCGGTGGTCGAGCCGGCCGAGGTCAAGGCGATCGTCGACAAGACGATCGACTACATCTCCAAGCCGCAGCTCGGCGCCTGGCGCCGCGACGTGATGTTCATCACCGACGAGATCGACGCCTTCAAGAAGGCCTCCGACGAAATCGCGACCGGGCTCGGCAAGGAAGGCTTCCTCGCCGACAAGGTCTACGCCAGTCCGAAGGAATCGGACAATCTCGCGCATCAGAGCGCGATCCGTGACGGCATCGACGACGGCCGCCTGCTGGTGCACTTCATCGGCCACGGCGGACGCTACATCTGGCGCACCGGGCCGCCGGATCTGCGCAAGAACCACGACCTGTTCACGCTCGACGACGTCTCCTCGCTGACCAACAGCGAACGCCTGCCGATGATCCTGTCGATGACCTGCTACTCGGCGCCGTTCGACAATCCGACCGAGGATTCGATCGGCGAGAAGTTCCTGCGCGAACCGGCCAAGGGCGCGGTCGCCGTGTTCGCCGCGTCGTGGCGCAACTCGCCCTCGCCGGATTTCAGCAAGGGCATCATCCGCGAACTGCTCAAGCCGGGCGCGACGATCGGCGAGTCGATCGTGCGTGCGAAGAAGACCACCCAGGATCGCACGCTGGTCGAGATGTACAACCTGCTCGGCGATCCCGCGGTCGTGCTCGAACGGCCGCACGACGCCGCCCGCGTGGCACGCGCCGATACGCGCTGGG
>DASWPR010000417.1:0-6288 GCA_036398455.1 Dokdonella sp. | reverse complement strand
CTTCAGCGCGCCGTCGCTGCGCACGAGCGCGCTGCTGCCGTCGTTCGACACCGACACGTCGTCGACGCCTTCGAACACGTCGCTGCTCTTGCGCTCGTCGAACGACCACGCCTTCAGCTTCGGCTTGAACAGTCCGTCGCGGCCGTAGTACTGGCCGTCGCCGACGACGTAGAGGATCGCCTTCCGGGTGATCGCAAGGGCGTTGACGTTGTCCGGCTCGATCGGCGCACGCACGACGCGCTGGGCGAGGCCGTCGAAATCGATGTGGTCGTTGATGTCGGCGGCGGACTTGGGTTTGTCCTTGCCCTTGTCGTCGCCTTTCTTGTCCGCGTCGGCGTCCTTCTTCTGCTCCGGCGCGGCGCTGTCGTTACGCGGCGCGAACGGGCTGTCGATGTCCTTGCGCAGCGCGAGCGCGAAGATGCCGGTGTCGCGGTTGGTGGCGAAATTCCATTCGATGTTCGACAGCTGCGGCGTCCATTCGCGGTTGCCGAGAAAGTAGAGATATTTGCCGTCCGGCGAGAACGTCGGGGCGTAGGCGTCGAAGCGCGCCTCGCCGTCGCTGACCAGCACGCTCTTGCCGGCGGCGAGGTCGTGCAGGAACAACTGCGCCTGCAGCGTGTCCCTGTTGGTCATCGCATACGCCAGGTAGTGCCCGCCCGGCGACCAGGCGTAGTCGCGCCGCGAGATCGAGGGATCGTGCGCGATCGTCGGCGCCGGACCGCCGCCGGCGGCGACGATGTGCAGGTCGTTGTTGCTGTCGACGAAGGCGATGCGCGCGCCGTCGGGCGACCAGCGCGGGGCGTATAGACGTCCAAACGCCTGGTTCGTCAGCGGCTTGGCGTTGCCGCCGTCGGCATCGCGCACCCAGATCGCCTCCTCGCCGCCCTGGTCGGACACGTAGACGATGCGCTTGCCGTCCGGCGCCCAGCCCGCTTCGCGCTCATGTGCGCCCGGCGTGTGCGTGAGGTCGAGCGTGATGCCGTCCTTCAGCGGCACGCTGAACACCTCGCCGCGCGCGGTGAACAGCGCGCGCTTGCCGTTGCCGCTCAGGGAAAAGTCCTCGATCTTGTCCTTGACGCTGCGCTCCTGCGCGCGCGTGCGCACCAGATCGCTCGGCACGGTGATGTCGAGTTCGCGGTCCTGATCCGCCTTCGTGTCGTACACGTGCAGCACGCCGTCGACCTCGAACGCGATCTGGCCTTTGCCGTCGCCGCTGGCCCAGCGCGCGTCCTTGCCCTTGTAGTCGGTCAGCTGCTTCGTATCGCCGCTGGCGGTGTCGTAGCGATACAGGTTCAGATGCTCGCCGCGGTCGGCGAGGAAATACACCGCGTCGCCGATCCACACCGGATCGCGATCGGTGTTCGGATCATTGGTGATGTTCTTCGCCGACTTCGCCGCGAAGTCGTAGATGTACAGGTCCTGCGCCCAGCCGCCGACGTAGCGGTTCCAGGTGCGGAAGTCGCGGTACTTCGGCGAATAGACGATCTTCGAGCCGTCCGGCGAATAGCGGCCGACACCGGCGACCGGCATCGGCAGCGGCGTCGGCAGGCCGCCTTCGGCCGCCACGGTGTACAGGCGCGGGCTCGACTCGTTGATCGACTCCTCCCATGAGCGGAACAGCACGGACTTGCCATCGGGAGACCAGCCGTAGACCTGGTTGTCGAAGCCCCAGCGCTGCGGCAGCGGTCCCTTGGCCGGATAGAACGTCAGCTGCTTGGGCTCGCCGCCGCCGGCCGCGATCGTGTAGACCTGGTCG
Organism: Dokdonella sp.; assembly: GCA_036398455.1. GTDB lineage: Bacteria > Pseudomonadota > Gammaproteobacteria > Xanthomonadales > Rhodanobacteraceae > Dokdonella_A. The sequence goes on along the minus strand of DASWPR010000417.1, from coordinate 4,532 downwards.
TCGCCGCCATATTCGGCGGTGAACGCGATGGTCTTGCAGTCCGGCGAGAAGCGCGCCGACTGCTCGAGCCCCGGGCCTGCCGTCAGGCGCGTGGCGACGCCGCCTTGCGTGGTGGCCGTCCACAGGTCGCCGGCGTAGGTGAACACGACGCGATCGCCGCAGACATCGGGAAAGCGCAGCAGCTGCGTGCCGGCGAAAGCGGCCGGCGACAGGAACAGGCCCGCCAGGATGGCGAGCGACAAGGGGTGGCGCGGGGACATGCGGACTCCGGGATGCGTGCGATTCCCCCCTTGTTGCATGGGCGGCGCATGCGCGCCTGCGCCGGAAGTCATGTTCGGCGGAACTTCGCTGCGTGGCGGGCCGGCGAGGCCGGTCGCGTCGGCAGCGGCGCCGAACGCGCAGCGGCGCTGCACGCCCCGCAGCGTCTCGCCCGTGCGCGCGGGCGTCCGTTCGGCGGAGGTGGAAGCACGATGGATTCCCGCGTTCGCGGGAATGACGCGCGTTGGGTGACGCCTTGGGCGATCCGGCGCACGGGGTGCCTTCGCACTGCCGCCTCCAGGAAAAAAAAGGCCGGCGCAACACAGCCGCGCCGGCCGGGAGTCTCAGCGGATTGAAGGGCTACTGCGCGCCGTCGAATCCGTTCGCGAAGATCACGCCGCCGGACGAGCTGCCGCCGGTGACATTGAAGGTGACCGGTACTCCGACGATGCGGCGCGACAAATCGTTGCTGAGGACGCAAAGATTGGCCGTATAGACGCCTGCCTCGAGCGAAGTCGCGTCGAGCGTGGCGGTCAGGCGGATGCCTTCGCCGCTGTCCAGGCTGCCGCTGTCCGGATCGATCGACAGCCAGGGAACGTCGCCCGGCGCGGAGCAGCCGGTGTACGCAACGGCCAGCGAGAAGGCGACCAGGTCGACCGACTGCGCGACCGGCTCCACCTCGCTCGCGCGGCCGGTGGCGGTATCGATGGTGTAGATCGCCGGGACGGGCTGGTCGGCCGGGCTGGACAGCGCCGGATGGCCGGCATACCAGATCAGGCCGGTGCGCGGATCGAAGTCGATGCTGGCGACGTAGGACGCCTGGAATCCGAGTGGGCCGATGCCCGCCCAGGTGCCGTTGCGCTTGTCGATCGCGATCAGCTCGCTGCCGAGGATGTCGAGGCCGTACATGTGGCCGGTCGCATCGAACGTCGCACTGGCAAGATCGACACCCTGCACCTGCGCGACCTCGGTCGATGCGCCGGTGGCGAGATCGATCGTGTACAGATGGCTGGTGCTCGTGTTGACCGGATCCCATGCCGTCGCATACATCGTCTGCGTGGCCGCGTCCCAGGCCAGATCGGTGAAGCGCAGGCCGGGCGCCGTGGCGCCTCCGATGTAGTTCATCGCTGCGGTGGTGGTGTCGAACGTGTAGACCGCGCCGCCAGTGCCGATCACGTACTGCTTGCTGAAATCGTTGTTCGCGAAGGCGCCGCCGACGTAGTCCTCGATCGGCATCTGCGCGAGCACGCAGAGGTTGTCCGGTGCGGTGGCGTCGAGCGAGAAGTAGTCCAGCCACGCCGGGTTGACGCCGCCGAGCGGACCGAAGCCGCCGAACGCGAAGGCCGGCACGCTGGCGCTGGTCAACGGCATCGCCTGGGCCGGCGCGAGCGGCGACGCGGCCGATCCCCGGTCCGTTGCCGCAGCGCTCGTGAATATCGCCCTGCGCGCTGCCTCGCTCGGCGCCGGCGCATGGTAGGGCGCGCGTGGAAAATGCGCCTCGGCCTCGCTGCCGTCGCCGGCCGCTTCATCGATGCCCCAATCGAGGCTGCGATTGCCGATATCGGCGACCGTGAGCATCGTCGTCGTCAAGGTGCCTGCCGCCGCCGTGGTGATGAGTGCGCCGGGCGCGACCGAGACGACCGGAGCGCCGATATCCAGCGTGATCTGCGCCGAGGCGGAGAACGGCGCCGGAATCACCCGCGGCGACCATGCGATCGACTTGCCGTCGGACAGCGCAGCGGTGTCGAACGAATACTGCGTGTAGTAGGTCGTGTCCTGCTGTATGCCGACCGTCGCGCACACGCCGCCGTTGCATGCCGCCGGATCGGTCGAGCTGCCGTTGGCGGTGTACTCGACATCGGCGTACTCGTAGGAGAAGTTGCCGCTGGCCTCGTCGAAGACGACCTCGAAGGTCGCGCCGTCGGTGTTGCTGGCGCCGTCGTAGTGCACGCGGTTCGCCCATTCGACGACGAACGTGCGGTTCGGTGCATCGCCGATCGTCGCGTAGTAGATGCCGCCCGAGCCGATATCGAAGTCGTCCCACAGCGGCAGCAGCGCCGGGTAGGAAAGGCCGTCGGCCGGCAGCGCGACATTGTTGAAGTCGAGCGGCCGCACCATGCCGACGATGATGCCACCGTTGCTGGATACGCCGAGCACATTGGTCGGCGTGCCGTAGAAGTTGAACGAGAACGGCATGTCGACTTCGCGGGTGCCGTCGCCGCTGCTGTTGAGATCGTCGATCAGCGTGCCGCTGGCGGCGATGTCGACGAACCGGGACGCGCCGCTGTCGTCGTAGTCGAAGCCCGGCAGGCGTCCGTCCTGCGCGCTCCAGGTCGCGATCACGGTGCCGTTGTCGACGCTCTCGGCGGTGACGATGCGGTTGAACTGGTAGCTGGCGCCATCGGCGAGCGGCTGATTCACCAGCGAGAACAACGTGCCGCCGAGCGTGTCGCCGAGGGTGTGGTAGTCGAGCTCGATGCCGGTGTGGTTGGTCACCGTATAGCAGAAGTTGAGCTTGTCGCCGACTTCGGCCGACAGATCGGTCGCCGCGCCGCATTGATTCGGGTCGCCGTTGTCCGGCGCCACCGTCAGCGCGAGCGAGAGGCCGTTGCCGCCACCGCCGCCGGTCATGCCGACGACCTGGAAGCCCAGCGCCGTCGCATCCGGCCAGCCGCAACCGGTGGCTGCGGCCCAGCTGACGCAGCCGGTGTTGTAGTTGTTGGTCGGATTCTCGAACTGCGGCAGATGGCCCGGCGTGGGAGCGGCGGGGAAGCCGCGCCAGGCCATTTGCGGAGTGAACGGCGCCTGCGAGTTCGTATTCGTATTGGCCTGCAGGACGACCCAGTAAGTGCCCTGCGGCAGCAGGCACGGTATCGGCATCGTCACGCTGACCGTCGCGAACGGCGGCGTCGTATCGAGCGTGCCTTCGGCATTGGTCGCCGAGCACAGCGCCGCGCCGCCGTCGGCGGGAACGCCGCCATTGTCGGCATAGACGGCGACGTTGTAGGTGAAGTGCGTCGAGCCGAACAGGCTGTTCGTGTAGGACACCGAGAAGTCGAACGCGCTGACGGTCCAGCCGTTGGCGTCGCCGACGACGAAATCGTCGGCCGCGAAGGACTCGTCGCCGGCGGTCGAGGTCTGCGCCGGCACCGAGGTATCGAAATCGCCGCTCTGGCTGTACAGCACCATGCTGCCGGCCGGTCGCGCCTGCGCGATGCGCTTGCCTTGTGCGCGCTGCACGGAAACGGCGGACGGCTGCGACGCGGTCGTGCTCGCACGGGCGAGTGACGGCGCGGCAGCGGCGCCATGGAGGACGGCAACGGCGGAAAGGGCCGCCGCAATGCCGGCGGCTATCGAACTCTTGCGCATACGATCGAATGTCCTGGAGTTGAGGAACGGGGACGCAACGCAGCAGCGTTGCGCAAAGGCAAACGGGATCGATTCGGACCGCTGCGGCATCCCGCCCGCCGGGTCCAGGCGTTGCAGCCGGGGAGGAAAGCGCAATCGCCGCCGCGCGAGGCTCGATGCCGGATGCGACGGCGCCTGCGCGGACGACCGCGGAAGCTTCAATCGAGCCTAGACCGGTGTGCGCCGGCAGCGCCAGCGCGAAGCCGCTCGCGTTATTGCGCGTTCGTTTCCAAGCCGTTTCCGGAGGATGACTTCGGCATGACCTGCGCTGCGCCAGCGGAAAAGACCGCCGGCAGGATGCGCTCGCCGGCCAGGCGCCGCGCCTGCGCCAGGGCGCTCGCTGCCGCCTGCTCCTGGTTCAGCGCGCGATAGAGCTCCGCCTGCAGCAGGGCGGCATCGAAATCGGATTCGGCGTAGCGCGAGACCAGGCCGATGACGGTTCCGGCCGGTTCCAGTTCGCCCTGCGCGAGCAGGAACCGGCCGTACGAAGCGGCGACTTCGCGCAGGATGTCGGGCGCGCTCCAGCGCCTGGCCATGCCGAGGGCTTCCTCGAACAGCGGTCGCGCCTCGGCCGGATGCTGCTCGACCGCCGCCTGCTCCGCCTGCACCAGCCGCGCGGCGAGCGTGATGGAGGCATCGCTCGACGTCGCCGCCCAGGCGGCGAACGCGCGCACCTCGATGGCGGCTTCGTCCGCGCGCTGCAGCTTGTCCAGGCTGCGCACGACCGTTTGCCAGGCGCCGGCACGATGCGCGCCGGACCCGGGCGCGGCCAGCTCGGCCAGCGCCTGCCTCGCCAGCAGCAGCGCGGTGGCGGCTTGTCCGGTGGCCAGCTCCAGCCGCGCCTGGCTCGCATGCGCGATGCCGAG
>DASWPR010000416.1:0-3019 GCA_036398455.1 Dokdonella sp. | reverse complement strand
AACGTCGAGACGGCCGTACTGAATGTGCCGGGCGGCGGCATCGCGCACCTCATCGAGGCGTCTCCGGCATTCGGCCCGATCATCCGCGCCGGTCTGGAGCAGGCCGGCCTGACGCCGGGCACGACCGCCTACGACTCGTTCTTCGTCGCGGCGCAGACCGTCATCGATGCCGGCGATCCGATCAACTTCGCCTCGCCGCTGAACGGCACGCAGATCGGTGGCAAGCACCTGCTGCTGCAGGAAGTCGTCGGCAACGGCGACGTGCTGCCCGACCAGGTGATTCCGAACCGCGTCGAGGGCGCGCCGCTGTCGGGCACGGAGCCCTTGATCGACGCGCTCGGTCTCGGCGACATCACCGGATCGGTGCAGTCGGCCGACGGCATCCGCGGCGCCGTGCGTTTCCTGCAGGGCGAGCATGGCTCGATCCTCGATCCGACCGACTATCCGGCCGCGACCGTCGAGATGCAGGGCGAGGCGGCCAGCATGCTGGTCAGCGGCGGCCACGCGGTCGTCGTGCAGAACCCGGCCATCATCGTCGGCGGCCAGTAATCGCCTGATTTCGCAGCGGCGCGTCGTCGAACCGACGCGTCGCGTGATGGACTGGCGGCGCGTGCGCCCTCTCGGCGTCCGCGCGATGGATATGGACGTGAAACTTCCGATGGCTGACGCCGCCGCTGGGCGGCGTGCTCAGTAGGCGAGGCCGATCCGCCGCATCACTTTGCCGGCGAGCCAGGCCGGCCCGATCAGCAGATAGGCGAGGTCGGTCAGGAACGAGGGCTTGCGCCCTTCGATCTTGTGACCGATGAACTGGCCGATCCAGGCGAGCACGAAGACTGCGATTGCGAGCTCGAGCAGATCGCCGCGGCCGAGCGTGCGATAGAGCCATTCGGTGAGCAGGCCGAACCCGACGAAGACGACCAGCATGGCGCCGCCGAGCGGACGCGACAGCCGCCAGTAGAACGTGAACGCGCCGACCATCACCAGGCCGCACCAGAAGCCGGGGCGACCGATCGACGGCGATACGGGAACGAGCCAGAGCGCCGCGATCACCGCCCACAGGATCGCCGGTACGCAGAGCCAGTGGATCAGCCGGTTGGTCGGGTTCTGGTGATCGGCGCTGTAGCTGCCGAACCAGTCGTTGACGGTGCGCATGCGTGGGTCCTCCTCGTGCAACAGCGATTCCGATGCGGTGGCGCCGCTTCTCCGATCCGTCGGCGCGGGCGCCGTGCTCCGCTACGTCTATTCCAGCGTGATATCCGCCAGCCGCTTCAATGCCTCCGCATACTTCGCCGCGGTGCCTTCGATCACGCTGCGCGGCAATGCAGGGCCCGGCGGCTGCTTGTTCCAGCCCTGCGTTTCCAGATAGTCGCGCACGAACTGCTTGTCGTAGCTCGGTGGACTGATGCCGACGCGGTATTCGTCGGCAGGCCAGAAGCGCGAGGAATCCGGGGTCAGCATCTCGTCCATGACATACAGCCGGCCATCGGCGTCGGTGCCGAACTCGAACTTGGTGTCGGCGATCAGGATGCCGCGTTCGGCCGCATAGGCGGCTGCATGGCGATAGAGCGACAATGTCGCCGCGCGCACCTGTTCGGCGAGATCGGCGCCGATGGCCGCGACGACGCTGTCGAAACTGATGTTCTCGTCGTGCGCGCCGACCGCGGCCTTGCTGGACGGCGTGAAGATCGGCTGCGCCAGCTGCTCGGCCTGGCGCAGCCCCTGCGGCAGGCGGATGCCGCAGAGGGAACCGGTTGCCTGGTAGTCCTTCCAGCCCGAGCCGATCAGATAGCCGCGCGCGATCGCCTCCACCGGCACCGGCTTCAGGCGCCGTGCGACGACGCTGCGCTGCACGTACAGCGCAGGATCGACACCGGCAGGCAGCGCCGAGGCGACGTCCTTGCCGGTCAGGTGATTGGGCATCAGATGCGCCGTCTTGCCGAACCAGAAATTCGAGATCTGCGTCAGCATTTCGCCCTTGCCCGGGATCGGATCGGGCAGCACGACGTCGAAGGCGGACAGGCGGTCGCTGGCGACGATCAGGAGTTCGTGCGCGCCGAGCGCATACACATCGCGCACCTTGCCGCGATGGATCAGGTCGAGGCCGGGCAGGTTCGATTGCGAGAGGACGGTCGGCACGGGAAATTCCGGGAGCGGGACGAGCGGCAGATTGTAGCGGGCGTGTGCCGCAGGCAGGCAGCATCAGCGCCTGCCATGGCGGGCCGCCTCGCTGAATGGCCCTTCAGTCGGCGCTTGCTAGAATCCGCGACCGTTTGCCGCCGATATCGTCATGTCGCCCGTGCGTTTCGCAACGCTGTACCCGATGCCCTGCCGTGCTGCGGCGGGAGCGGCGTGATGAGCTTCGCCGGCAAACTGATCGGTGCGCTGCTCGGCCTGGTCGTGTTCCACAATCCGTTCGGCCTGCTGATCGGCGCCGTGCTCGGCCACTTCTACGATACGGCGGTCACGCGCATGCGGCCGCCGTCGATGGGCCAGGGGTTCATCGAGCCGCTGTTCGCGTTCGCCGGCGCGCTGTCGAAATCCGACGGGCGCGTTTCCGAGCCGGAGATCGCCGCGACCGAGGCGCTGATGACGCGCCTGCGTCTCGACAACGGCCAGCGCCGTTCGGCGATCGAGCGCTTCACCGTCGGCAAGCAGGCCGGCTTCGACGCGAGCCTCGCCATCGCCGACCTGAAGCGCTGGTGCGCCGGCCGGCGCGATCTCGCCTTCATCGTGCTCGATCTGCTGCTCGACCTCGTCTATGCCGAAGGACCTCTGGCCGAGGCCAAGCTCGCCCTGGTGCGCAAGCTGTGCTGGTCGCTCGGCGTCAGCGATCACGAACTCGCCGCGCTGACGGCGATGAAAGGCTATGCCGCCGCCGGTCCGCGGGCGCACGGCTACGGTCCGCGCACGCCCTCGTCGCAGCCGCCGGCGATAGACCCCTACGCCGTGCTCGGGATCGCACGCGATGCGAACGAACGCGACATCAAGCGCGCCTACCGCAAGCTGATGAGCCAGCATC
>DASWPR010000415.1:0-12523 GCA_036398455.1 Dokdonella sp. | reverse complement strand
GCCGGCTCGCCTGGTCGTGCGCGAAAGTTCCTGCCCGCTGCTCGAATCGAACGGAGTTCGGTAATGAATGCACGTCATGCAAGTCAATCGGTAGCGCTCGGGGTCGTCACGACGATCTTCTTCATGTGGGGCTTCATCACGGTGCTCAACGATGTGCTGATCCCGCATCTGAAATCCGTGTTCACGTTGAACTACGCGCAGGCGATGCTGGTGCAGTTCATCTTTTTCGGCGCGTATTTCGTCATGTCGCTGCCGGCAGGTCGCGTGGTTGCGCGCTTCGGCTACCGCGATGCCATCGTCATCGGCCTGGCCGTGACCGGCGTCGGCGCGCTGCTGTTCATTCCGGCCGCGCAGATGGTTTCCTACGCCCTGTTCCTCGGCGGATTCTTCGTGCTGGCGAGCGGCATCACGCTGCTGCAGGTCGCGGCGAATCCGTACGTCAGCCTGCTCGGCGACGCGCGCTACGCATCGAGCCGGCTGAACCTCGCGCAGGCGCTCAATTCGCTCGGCACGACGATCGGCCCGAAGATCGGCGGCCTGCTGATCCTGTCCGGCGCGGTGCTCGGCGTGGACCAGCTCGCTGCGCTCGCACCGGCGGCGCGGGCCGCGTATCAATCGCAGCAGGCGCAGCTGGTGACGGTTCCGTACCTGCTGCTCGCGGCCGTGCTGTTCGCGCTGGCGATCGGCGTGCGGCTGTTCCGCCTGCCGCCGCTGACCGAGGCGACCGCGCGCGGCGACGCGCAGCCGCATCGTTTCGGCGAAGTGCTGCGCCACCGCCATGTGCGCCACGGCGTCATCGCGATCTTCGTCTACGTCGGTGCCGAGGTGGCGATCGGCAGCTTCCTGATCAGCTATCTGTCGATGCCGCGCATCGGCGCTCTCAGCGAAAGCGCGGCCGCCGGCTACGTCTCGCTGTACTGGGGCGGCGCGATGATCGGCCGCTTCGCCGGCTTCGCGCTGCTGCGCAAGCTCGACGCACGCCTCCTGCTCGGCGTGTTCGCGGCGGTCGCCTGCGTGCTGCTGTTGCTCACGATGGCGAGCGAGGGGCATGTCGCGCTGTGGAGCATCGTCGCGATCGGCCTGTTCAACTCGATCATGTTCCCGACCATCTTCACGCTCGGCATCGAGCGGCTCGGGCCGATGACCGACAAGGCATCGAGCCTGCTGATCATGGCGATCGTCGGCGGCGCGGTGATACCGCTGCTGCAGGGGCTGCTCGCCGACCGCATCGGCGTGCAGCACGCGTTCGTGCTGCCGCTGGTGTGCTACGGCTACATCGTCTGGTACGGCCTGCGCGGTTCGCGCATCGACGAAGACGCAGCACTGGTCGGCAGCGCGTCGCCGCCGTCGGCGCGGGCGATGCATTGACCATGAAGAAAATCGTCTGTTTCGGCGAAGCCCTGATCGATTTCCTTGCCGGGCCCGTGCAGGAGAATCAGCCGCGCGCCTTCGTGCAGCATGCCGGCGGAGCCCCGGCAAACGTCGCTGTCGCCGTCGCGCGGCTGGGTGCGGCGGCGGAGTTCGTCGGCATGCTCGGTGCCGACATGTTCGGCGATTTCCTCGCCGACAGCCTGCGTTCGAAGGGCGTCGGCATCGCGCATGTACGCCGCACGGACGCGGCGCCGACGGCACTCGCCTTCGTCTCGATCGACGCGCGCGGCGAACGCAGTTTCAGTTTCTATCGTCCTCCCGCCGCCGACCTGCTGTTCCGCGACGAGGATTTCGATTCCGGCCTGTTCGATACGGCCGCCATCTTCCACGCCTGCTCGAATTCGCTCACCGAAGCCGCCATCGCCGAGACGACACTGGCCGGCATGCGCCAGGCGCGCGCGGCGGGAACCCTGGTCAGTTTCGACATGAACCTGCGGCCGGCGCTGTGGGGCAGGGACGTCGATCCGTTGCCGCGCATTCGCGCCGCGCTGGCGCAGGCGGACGTCGTCAAGCTGAGTGCGGAGGAGTTCGACTTCCTCGGTGGCGGCGACTACGAGGACGACGTGCTCGATGCGCTGTGGCAGGGCGCCGCGCGCCTGCTGATCGTCACCGACGGCGGCGCTGCGCTGCGCTGGTACACGCCTCGCCGCCGTGGCCGCCTGGCGACGTTCGACGTGCAGGCGGTCGACACCAATGCGGCCGGGGATGCGTTTGTCGGCGGCCTGCTGTTCCAGCTGGCGCGTCGCGGCGTCGCGCCGTCCGCCCTGTGCGAATTCGCTGCCGACGATGCCGCCTTGCTGCCGTCGCTGCGCTTCGCGGCAGCCTGCGGCGCGTTCGCGGTGACCCGGCCCGGTGCATTCGCGGCCATGCCCGCGCTCGCCGATGTCGAGGCGCTGCTGGCGATCCATTGACGAACTTCTGAACGAGACATCGGCATGAAGAACATTCCGGAATTCCGATCGATCGACTTCCTGCGCGAGCACATCGCGCAGACGATGGCGTTCTATCATCCGCGCTGCATCGATCCGCGGGGCGGCTTTTTCCATTATTTCCGCGACGACGGCAGTGTCTACGACGCCAGCCATCGGCACCTGGTCAGCAGCACGCGCTTCGTCTTCAACTACGCGATGGCGGCGCGCGAGTTCGAGCGTGCCGACTACCTCGAGGCGGCGCGGCACGGGCTCGACTACCTGCGCACGGTGCATCGCGATGAGGCGAGCGGCGGCTATGCGTGGACGATTCGCGACGGCGTCGCCGAGGACCGCACGCAGCACGCCTACGGCGCCGGCTTCGTGCTGCTCGCCTACGCGACCGCGCTGAAAGCCGGTGTCGAGGAGGCGCTGCCGTGGCTGGTCGAGACCTGGCAACTGCTCGAATCGCGCTATTGGGATGCCGCGGCCGGCCTGTATCGCGACGAGGCCGACCTGCACTGGAATTTTTCCGGCTACCGCGGGCAGAACGCGAACATGCATCTGTGCGAAGCGTTGATCGCAGCCTACGAAGCGACCGGCGCGCCGCATTTCCTCGAACGCGCATTCACCCTCGCGCACAACATCACGCGGCGCCAGGCGGCGAAGGCCGGCGGTCTGATCTGGGAGCACTACGATGCGGACTGGGAGGTCGACTGGGACTACCACCGCGACGATCCGAAGCATCTGTTCCGCCCGTGGGGATTCCAGCCCGGCCATCTGGCCGAATGGGCGAAGCTGCTGCTGATTCTCGATCGCCACGATCCGCGCGAGTGGCTGCTGCCGACCGCGCGCAACCTGTTCGACAGCGCCTTCGCGCAAGCCTGGGACAACGACTACGGCGGCCTCTGCTACGGCTTCGCGCCGGACGGCACGATCTGCGACGACGACAAGTATTTCTGGGTGCAGGCCGAATCGCTCGCCGCGGCCGCGCTGCTCGCCGAACGCAGCGGCGCGGCGGTGTACTGGGACGACTATCAGCGGCTGTGGGAGTATTCCTGGCGCCATTTCATCGATCACGTGCACGGTGCCTGGTATCGCATTCTCGATCGCCGCAATCGCAAGTACAGCGACGAGAAGAGCCCCGCCGGCAAGACCGACTACCACACGATGGGCGCGTGCTACGAAGTGCTCGCGCTGCTGCGCCGAACGCCTTCTGCACAGGCCGCCCGCCGCAAGAAGAATGGGAACTGACGCGATGTCGAGATTCGTTCGTGCCGCAGGGCTGGCCCTGCTCCTGTGCATTCCCCTGCCGGCGTTTGCCGCATCGCTGCCGGCGACCGTCGACGCCGCCGAGTCCGCGCGCCTCGCCGCCGAGGTCCGGCAGGAGTTCCTGCACGCCTGGCAGGGCTACAAGCGCTATGCCTGGGGCCACGACGATCTGGCGCCGCTCAGCCGCAAGCCGCACGACTGGTACGCGAAACCGCTGCTGATGACCCCGGTCGACGCGCTCGATACGCTCGTCGTGATGGGGTTGAAGGACGAAGCCGATGCGGCGCGCGAACTGATCGCTACGCGACTCGATCTCGACCAGGACATCTACGTCAAGAACTTCGAGATCACGATCCGCCTGCTCGGCGGACTCTTGTCCGGCTACCAGCTGACCGGCGACGAGCGTCTGCTGCACAAGGCCGAGGATCTCGGCACGCGCCTGCTGCCGGTGTTCGATTCGCCCACCGGTTTGCCGTACGTCGAGGTCAACCTGCACACCGGCAAGACGCGCGGCACGCAGACCAATCCGGCCGAGACCGGCACCTTGCTGCTCGAATTCGGCACGCTCGCCAGGCTGACCGGCAAGCCGGTGTTCTACGACAAGGCGAAGCGCGCCCTGGTGGAGACCTGGAAGCGCCGCTCGACGCTGGACCTCGTCGGCGCATCGATAGATGTCGAGAGCGGCCGCTGGCTCGATCCGGAATCGAGCATCGCCGGCGGCATCGATTCCTACGACGAATACCTGTGGAAATGCTGGCGGCTGTTCGGCGACCCGGATTGCCTCGCCATGTGGAAGCCGACGATTGCCGCGGCGAACAAGTACCTCGCCGACGACGTCGACGGTGCGCTCTGGTACGGCTATGCCGACATGAACAGCGGCCGGCGTACGCACACCAACTACGGCGCGCTCGATGCGTTCTTTCCGGCATTGCTCGCGCTGTCCGGCGACGTGCCGCGCGCGGCGCGCCTGCAGGATTCCTCCTTCGCGATGTGGCAGCTCGAAGGCATCGAGCCGGAGGTGTACGACTACCGCGCGAGGAAAATCAGCTACCAGGGCTACGCGCTGCGTCCGGAGATCGTCGAGTCGACCTACTACCTCAGCCACTACACGCGCGACCCGAAATACCTTGCGATGGGGCGTGCGATGCTGCATGACTTCGTCAAGTACTGCCGTACCGACAGCGGCTATGCCGCGCTGGCCAACGTCACCACGAAACAGAAGAAGGATCGCATGGAGAGCTTTCTCTTCGCCGAGACCTTCAAGTACTACTACCTGCTGTTTGCGCCGCAGGCGATCGATTTCGACGCCGTCACGTTCAACACCGAAGCGCATCCGCTGCGCGCGACCTGGAACTCGAACGCAACATCCGTCACCGCCGATGCGGCTGCGTGGGTCGAGCCGCGCATCGGCAGTGCGCATGGCGGCAATACGTTCCCCGGCGCGGTCGTGCCGTTCGGCATGCTGGCCTTCAGCCCGGAGACCACACGCGGCGATCACAGCCGCGTCGCCGCGCCCGGCGGCTATGCCTACGACGCGACGAAGATTCGCGGCTTCAGCCTGACGCATCTTTCCGGTACCGGCTGTCGCGGCGCCAGCGGCGATATTCCGCTGATGCCGATCACCTTCGAGCCGACGACATCGCCGTCGGCCGATGCGAAGGATGCGCTGTACGCGAACAGTTATTCGCACGTCAACGAACACGCCGAGCCTGGCTACTACGCGGTCGCGCTCGACAATCGCGTGCGCGTCGAACTCACCGCGACGGCGCGCAGCGGCGCTGCGCGCCTGCGCTATCCCTCCGGCGTGCCGGCGGCGCTGCTGATCCGCACCTCGGATTCCGAGACCGGCAGCAGCGCTGCGGATGTCGCGATCGATGCGCACGCAGGGGTTGTGCGCGGGTCGGTCAGCAGCGGCAATTTCTGCGGCTATCTCGATGCCGAAGACAGGCGCAGCTACTACACGCTGTACTTCGTCGCCGCCTTCGATCGTCCGATCGCGGCGCAGGGCACCTGGGAGAATGCGCGCCTGACGCCCGGCGGCACGCATGCGAAAGGCGGCACCGGCTACGGCAAGGAGGGTTTTGCGCAAGCCGGGCTGGGTTCCGGCGCGTGGTTGCGCTTCGACACCGCCGGCGAGCGCACGGTCGGCGTGCGCGTGGGCATCTCCTATGTCAGCCTCGCCAACGCGCAGGCGAATCTCGATGCCGAGAATGCAGCCGGCACGCGCTTCGACGATCTGCGCAGCGCGGCACGGGCGAGCTGGAACGACTGGCTCTCGCGTATCGGCGTCGATGGCGGCAGTGACGACCAGAAGCGCATGTTCTACACCGCGCTGTACCACTCGCTGCAGCATCCGAACCTGTTCAGCGATGCCAACGGCGAGTACGCGGGCTTCGACGGCCAGGCGCATCGGGTGGCTGCGCCGCAGGGTGCGCAGTATGCGAACTTCTCCGGTTGGGACATCTATCGATCGCAGATCCAGCTGGTGACCCTGCTCGATCCGAACGTCGGCAGCGACATCGCGCAGTCGCTGCTTAATCAGGCGAACCAGAACCATGGCGTGTGGGATCGCTGGACGCACAACACCGGTGCGACGCATGTGATGAATGGCGACCCTTCGGCCGCGGCGATCGCCTCGATCCATGCGTTCGGCGGCACGGCGTTCGACACCCAGGCGGCGCTGGCTTCGCTGCTGCGCGCGGCGACCACGCCGACTCCGCTCGATCTCGACCAGCGTGGCTGCCCGATCGAGTGCGTCGGCCAGCGTCCGGGCCTGGATCAATGGCAGAAGCTCGGCTACATCCCGGCGCAGTCGCATGCCTGGGGCGCCGCTGCGGAAATGCTCGAACAGGCGGCAGCCGATTTCGCGCTCGCCGCCTTCGCCGGGCGGCTCGGCGACAGCGCGAACTCGCAGCGCTTGCTGGAACGCTCCGGCAGTTGGCGCCAGCTGTTCAATCCGAAGGCGACGCCGACGGGCGGCTATCTCCAGAACCGCAATGCGGACGGCAGCTGGCCCGCGTTCGAGCCGGCGACCGAGGACGGCTTCGTCGAAGGCAGCGCCGCACAATACCTGTGGATGCTGCCGTTCGACGCCCGCGGCCTGTTCGACGCGCTCGGCGGCGATGCAGCGGCGACGGCGCGGCTGGACGCCTTCTTCCACGACGAGGACGGCGCCTGGGCACTGACCGGCCTCGGCGGCCTGCATGCGGAACTGGACAACGAACCCTCGCTCGCCTCGCCCTGGCTGTATCTCTACGCCGGCCAGCCATGGAAGACGCAAGCCACGGTGCGCGAGGTGCTCAATACGCTGTGGAAGCCGACGCCGGACGGCATTCCCGGCAACGACGACCTCGGCGAAATGTCGTCGTGGTATGTCTGGTCTGCGCTCGGCCTGTATCCGCTGCTGCCGGGACGCGCGGAACTCATGATCGGAAGCCCGCTGTTCACGCATGCGCTGATCCGGCATGGCGAGCGCCGCATCCGCATCGATGCCGCGGCCGCGGCGACCGACGCGCCTTACGTGCATGCCCTTGAGGTCGACGGGCACGCATCGACGCGCGCCTGGCTGCCGGCGGATTTCATCACGCGCGGCGGAAATCTCGAATTCGAATTGTCGAAGGTGCCGTCGCGGACATGGGCGAGCGCTGCCGAGGATCGGCCGCCGGCGGCCATGCGATGACGGGTTTCCGATGCTGCAGTGGGAGGGATGCAATCGAGCGAGAAGAGCGTATTGCGTGCTTCCCGTTCGGTTCCGAATGAATCGTCATTTCTGCGCAGCGCTTCTCGAACGCGCAGAGGGGTCTTTGGCAACGCAATGGGCGGCTTCAATGGATGCCCGCTTTCGCGGGCATGACGTCGGAAGTTTATTCAGGGCGTTCCACTGGCGAGGCGTTCATTCGACCAGTCGCTTGCGCATCGCATAGCGCACCAGCTCGGCGCTGTTGCGCAGGTCGAGTTTGGAGAGCACGCGGCTGCGGTGGTTTTCCGCGGTCTTCGGCGTGATGTCCAGGCGCTGCGCGATTTCCTTGATCGTGAGGCCGTCGACGACCAGATGCAGCACTTCGCGCTCGCGCGCCGAAAGATCGCCGTAGGGATCTTCCGGCGTCTCCTGCGGATTGTGCAGCTGGCCGGCCAGCGCTTTCGCAGCGAAGGTGCCGAAGTGCACGCTGCCGGAAGCCACCGCGCGGATCGCCTGCAGCAGCTCCGCCGTCGCCGCGTGCTTGAGCACGTAGCCGCGCGCACCGGCGCGCACCGCGAGCACCACGTACTCGTCGTCTTCGTGCATGGTCAGCACCAGCACGCGCGTGCGCGGCAGTTCGGCATTGAGGCGGCGCACGACTTCGATGCCGTTGAGGCGCGGCATCGAGATGTCGATCACGGCCACGTCGGGCTTGGCCGCATGCGCCATCTCGATCGCGGCGATGCCGTCGCCCGCTTCGGCGACGACCAGGCAATCGCCGCTCGCACGCAAGGTGGTGACCAGGCATTCGCGCATCACGGTGTGGTCGTCGGCGATCAGCAGTCGGATCATGGCGCGCGTGTCTCGGTATCGTGGATCGGGAATTTCGCGGCGACGCTGAAGCCCGCGCCGGGTGCGGATTCGACGCGCAGGCTGCCGCCGAACAGGCGCACGCGATCGCGCATGCCGCCGAGGCCGCTGCTCGCGCTGGAGCCGCTGCGCGCCAGTGCCGCCGCCGGATCGCCGCCGCGGCCATCGTCGCGCACGCTGAGGCTGGCATAGGCGGCGCGGCAGTCCAGCGCGATGTCCACGTGCGTCGCCTGTGCATGGCGGGCGATATTGGCGAGCGCTTCCTGCGCGACGCGGAATACCAGTGTGCTGCGGTCGCCGTCGAGCTCGCCGACGGCGCCTTCCAGCGCCAGCCGCACATCGAGCTTGTGCGTCTCGGTGAATGTGCGCGCAAGCCAGCGCAGCGCCTGTTCCAGCCCGAGATCGTCGAGGATCTGCGGCCGCAGCAGTCGCGACAGCGAGCGTGTGTCCTGCAGCGTCGATTCGGCGATCGCCTGCGCGCGTTCGAGGCCGTGCCGTGTGGCAGCGGTGGTGGCGTCCGCGGGCAGCGCAGTGAGCGCTTCGCTGACCAGGTGGATCAGCGCCGTGATGTTGTGGCCGACGCCATCGTGCAGTTCGTGCGCGATGCGCCGGCGCTCGTCTTCCTGCACGCGCCAGACCGCGCGCGCATGTTGGCGGAAATCGTCCTGGCCCTGCTGCAACTGGTCGATCAGGCTGCGTTGTTCGCGCAGCAGCGTCGTCAGCTGTTCGCGCAGCTGTGCCGCTTCGGCTTGCGGTTCAACGGGCATCGGTGGGCGTCTCCTCGCGCAGGCGGCGGTCCAGCAGTTGCGCGAGTGCGTCGCGCGCATCGGCAGGCGCGCCGGCAAGCAGCTTCCAGCGCGCGGCATCTGCTGCGGCACGCGCGGCGTCCGCTTCCGCGCCGGCCGGCAGCGCGCGCGCGCCGAGATCGTGGATCGTCGTCGCGTATGCGTAGTCGCCGACATTCTTCAGTAAAACCAGCGCCTGGCGGTAGTAGCCGATGGCCTGCGCCTTGTCGCCATGACCGAGTGCCGCGGCGAGTTCCAGTTCGAGCCATTGCAGGCGCAGCGGAACTTCGCCGAGGCGATTGGTCTGTGTTCGTATCGTCTGCAGGAGCTTGTGGGTCTCGGCCGGGTTGTGCGCGGCGAGCGCGATGCGCACCTGCTGCAGCCGGATCCGCAGATCGACCGCACCGCTGTGCGCCTCGGCCGCGGCGGCCGCCGCCTGATCGAGTTTTTCCCGCGCATCTTTTGTGTCGTCGGCCAGCACCGCCTGCTGGGCGCTGGCGAGCAGAAACGCGGCGCGTTGTTCGGCGCCGAGATCGGCGACCGGGATCGCGTCCAGGACTTTTTTCGCGTCGGCCACGCCGGCAAGCGCCAGCGACGTACGCGCGCGCAACAGCATGGCTTCGACGCGCCCGCGCTGGTCCGAACGCCGCGCGAAGATCTGCTCGGCGCGTTCGGAAAACGCGGCGGCTTCCGAATAGCGGCCCTCGACCAGCGAAAGTTCCACCAGGTTGACCAGGGCGACCGCTTCCGCCTCCGACAGCTGGCTGTCTTCGGCCTCGCGCAGCACCTTCTGCAAGCGCTCCCGTGCCGCGTCGAAATGGCCGCGCGACGTATCGAGCATGCCCATGCTCTGCTCGACGTGCAGCATGCGGTTGCGATCGTCGAGCTCGCGGTACATCGTCAATGCCTGCTCCCAATACACCAGCGCGTCGTCGAACTTGCCGAGCTGGAAGGAGGCGAATCCGATGTTGTCCAGACTTTCGGCGACCAGGTTCGGAACATCGATCTGGCGCCGGATCGCCAGCGCCTCGCGATACGCATCGAGCGCGGCGGCGAAGTCGCCGTTCTCTTCGGCAATCACGCCGCGATCGTTGTAGAGGTCGCCGAGGCTGGCGCGGTCGCCGATGCCTTCGAGGATGCTCTTGGCGCGATCGAGCGTCTTCTCCGCCGCGTCGCGCTGGCCGCTGACCGACTGCACGATGGCGAGATTGCGCAGCGTCTTGCCGAGACCGGCGGCATCGCCGAGTTTTTCCCGCATCGCCGCGGCGCGCAGGTACTGCTCGATCGCCGCGTCCGGCTGACCGAGGCGGTCGTAGCCGATGCCGAGCGCGTTGCGCGTTTCCGCTTCGGCCGCCGCATTGCCTGCGCGCGCGTACAGCACGAGTGCGCGCGTCAGATAGTCTTCGACGGCAAGGCGCGGCTGCCCCTGCTGGATCGCCGTGCGGCCGAGCAGGAACCAGGCGCGCGCATCCTGGTCGTCGGCCTTGACGATCTGCTGAAGCAGGCCGAGCGCCTTGTCGCTGTCTCCATTCGCGGCGAATGTGTCGGCGTCGAGCAGAGCGAGTGCGCCATCGCGCGGGAATGCCTGCGTCGCCGCGGCGAGCGCCGGCTGCGCCTTCGCGGCATCGCCTTCGCCGTTCAATGCGCGCACATAGAGTTCGCGCGAGAGCGGGTCGGTGGCGGCGGCGAAGTGGCTGATGATCGCCTGTCGCGTGTTCTGCGCCGGCAACTGCTGGCGGTCGGTCTCCTGCGCATCGAGCCGCGCACTCTCGATCAGGGCGCTGGTGCCTGCGGTCGGCAGCGATCGGCCGAGTTCGCCGGCGGCATCGCCGGCATGATGCTGATCCAATCCGAGCAGGGCCCGGCCCAGTGGGAGCAGCGCATCCACCGGCAGCGCCGGCGCCGCGCCGACATGCCAGTGCTGCTGGGCGAACAGGGCCGCGGCTGCTTTCAGGTACGCGGCGTACAGCGATGCCGGGTTCGCCGCCCGCACCTGCAGCAAGGGCGGGGCCGTCGGCTGCGCCGGATCAACCAGCGACAATTCGAGCTGGCCGTCCTTGCCGCGCGCAAGGCGTCCGCGCCAGAGTTGCGTGGCATGGGCGGCCTGCGCGATTTCCGGCCATTGCCGCTGCAGGGTGGCTTCCGATACGTCGGGCGCCACGCGTGCGAGCGCGTCCAGCACGCGCCGGCGCGGTACGGCCACCAGCGCCGGATCGGTGCGCAGCCAGGCGCCCAGATGCTCGTCGAGCGTGCGGGCCAGCGCGGCCAGCTCGGGGTCGTCGGCTGGCGCGTTGAACGGCAGGCGCGCGACGCGCGGCGTCGCGGCCGCGATCGGCGCGAACACGCGCGAAAGCAGGGCGGGGTGACGCCAGGCCCAGAGGCCGCCGCCGGCGATCGCCAGAACGAGGAGTGCAGCGGCTGCGAACAGGCGCCAGTTCAGCGGCGGGCGCGGCACGCGACGCGTCTCGAACGCGCGGATCGCCACCTTCGCCGACTCGAAGCGATGCGTCGGGTTGACCTTCAGCAGACGATCGCTGAAGGCATGCAGCCAGCGCGGCAGATCCGGGCGCGCCTTGGCGAGGGAGGGCGGCGGCCGCAGGATGCGCTGGATCACCATCTCGGCGGGCGTGCCGCCGGAAAACGGCAGCTCGCCGGCGAGCATTTCGTAGAGGATCAGGCCGACGGCGTAGAGATCGCTGCGCGCATCGACGGTCTGTCCACGGGCCTGCTCGGGCGACAGATACTCCGGCGTTCCGACGATCATGCCGGTCTGCGTCAGGCCGGTCGCGCCGAGGCTGCGCGCGATGCCGAAATCGGTGATGTAGGCGTGCCCTTCGTGGTTGATCAGGACGTTGGCCGGCTTCAGGTCGCGATGCACCACGCCGCGCTGATGGGCTGCGCTCAGACCGTCGAGCAATCCGTGCGTGATCGCCAGGGCCTGCGCGACCGGCAGTCCGCGGCTGCGATCGAGGCGGCCCTCCAGCGACTCGCCGTCGATGTAGTCCATGCTGATGAACCAGCGGCCGTCGTCCTCGGCAATGTCGTGGATGCGCACCACATGCGGACTCGATACCTGGCGCGCCAGCAGGAGTTCGCGGCGGAAACTCTCGAATGCTTCGGGGCGGCGCGCGAGTTCAGGACGCAGCAGCTTCAGGGCGACATCGATATCGAGGGACAGATCGTAGGCTCGATAGACCACGCCCATGCCGCCGATGCCGATCAGTCCTTCGATGCGGAAGCGGCCGCCGAGCACGTCGCCGGCACGCAGCTCGCGACCGATGATCTGGCCCGTCATCGTGGCGGCATGATCGATGGCGCTGGCGGGATTCATTCGCCCACGATAGCGCGGAAGGCCGTGCGGCGGACAGCGACTGGATCGCAGAGCTCGCTGCCGCGGCGAGGGGATGGTCAGTCCGTCCGATCGGCTGGATGCAGCAGCGACTCGCGGCAGGGCCGGCGCTTCACGCGGGCGCGCCGCGCAGCTCGTCCCACGCCGGCGCCTGTACGCCGATGCTGGCGGCACTGCGCAGTGCGTCGACGATGCGGTCCTCGAAGCGCGACGCCTCGATCGCCGCGGC
>DASWPR010000414.1:0-2630 GCA_036398455.1 Dokdonella sp. | reverse complement strand
CAGGCGGCGGTCGGTCCACAGCCGGTTGATCATCGGATGGTCCGAGCGCGCGCCCGAATCGACCCAGGCGATCGTGGGGCATTTTTCGACGATATGCGTCATGAAGAACACTTCCAGCAGCACGCCCGGCGAATACTTCGCGTACTCCTCGTCGTAAGCGATCTTGAACGCGTAGCCGCCGTCGCCGAGCAGGAAGTTGATCTTCATCGCGATCGGCACGCCGTCGAGCAGCATCGAGAACATCTGGATGCGCCCGCGCTCGCCGCCGCTGCGGATGATGCTGCCGAAGAACGCGCGGCCGCCTTCGTCGAGACCGAACGCGCGGCCGCCCTCCTGGCCCTTCCAGCCGCGCACTTCGAGCGCCAGGAACTGCTCGATCCACGGCTGCACGGGTTCGCCGGCTTCGAAGATGCGATAGGTCAGCGCACCGCTGTCGGCGAGGCGGCGTTCGAGCCGGCGCAGCTCCTTGCGATGCTTGCCGGAGACGCCGGCGTCGGGGTTGTCGCGTGGCTTGAACAGCGCGCGCTCGCGCGTTTCGAGATGCCGGCTCCAGCCGCGCCGGCTTTGCAGCGCGCGCTCGAGCGCCTGCACGAACGGCCCATCCGCGGCGATGTTGCGCAGCTCCACGATGCGCGCCGGCGCGCGTCCCGCCGCGATGCCGTCGAGAAAGGCGCCGATCACCTCGTCGGTGCGATGCCGCGTCACCAGCGGCGTGAAGAGCAGGGCATGCGGATGCGCGACCAGGCTCAGCGCGCGCAGCGGCAACCCGCTGAAGCGCCTGCGCGACTCGAACGGGAACAGGCCGGCGAGGCGCCCGTCGCCATCGTGCACGAGCACGATCACCACGTCCTCGGTGATCAGGTGTTCGAGCGCAGGCCCCAGCATCCACGCTTCGACGAAAATGCTCGGCTCGACGGCTTCGGCAGCGAGCCCGTCGATGTCGCGCGCCAGCGAGTCCGGCAGCCGATGGCTGGCGATCGTCGAAAAGACGTAACCGGAAGTCGATGACATGCGCGAGCGTTCCCCTCTGTCGCGGTCGTTGGTCGCTGACCGCCGGACGCCGGTCGGCTCGAAAGTCTACGCGGACGCGTCAGCGATTCCACGTTTTCACGAAGGCGCGGGCGAGCAGCCCGCGACCGGCCAGCCGGTAGTGGGCCAGGCGCCTGCGCCCGGTCCACAAGCGGTTGAACAGCGCGCTGTCCGGATTCGCGCAGGAATCGACCCAGGCGATGTCGGGGCATTCTTCCGCCACGTACCGCGAGTTGAACAACTCCAGCAGCATGCCGGGCGAAAACTTCGCGTATTCCTCGTCGTAGGCCACCTTGAAAATGCAGGCGCCTTCGCCGGCGAGGAAATTGCACTTCATCGCGATCGGCCGGCCGGCGAGTTCGAGCGCGAGCAGCTGCATGCGCCGATGCTGCGCGCCTTCGGTGACGATACGGCGGAAATAGTCGGCGCTGGCCGCGTCGGAGGCGAGCGCGCTGTTGCCGCGGCCTTTCCAGCCGCTCGCTTCCAGCCGCAGGAAATGTTCGATCCATGCGGGCAAGGAGTCGTCGCCGGCGAGCACGCGATAGTGCAGGGCGCCGAGTTCGCCGAGCTTGCGTTCGAGCCGGCGCAGCTTTTTCATGTGATCGCTCGAAATACCGACTTCGGGATGGCTTTTCGGCTGGAACATCGCGCGTTCGCGCAGCGCCGATTGCGTCGTCCAGCGCGGTCTTGCGAGGATTTCCGTAGCGAGCAGCGCCGCCAGCGGGCCGTCCGCGCCGACCCAGTCCATCTCGATCATGTTCGCCGGCGCGCGGCCCGATTCGATCCAGTCCGCCAGTGCGGCGAGCGTCTCGCGCGCGCCGCGCCGCGCGACCAGCGGCGTGCAGAGAAAACAGTACAGGTGGCGCCACAGGCGCAGCGAACGCAGCAGGCCGCGCAGATGGCGCTGGATGTAAAAGGGGAAAAATCCCGTCAGCGCGCCGGCGCCGTCGCGGACCAGCACGAGGCACAGCCGCGGCGGCTTCCACGACGCCAGCGCCGGATTCAGCAGCCACGGCTCGTAGAACACGTTCGCCTCGATCGCCTCCCGGGACAGCGCGTCGATCTCCGTCGCCAGCGCCGGCGGTATCGTGGCGGCGTCGAGGGCGGTCACCGAATAGCGCGTGTCGGTCGGACTCAGCATGGCCTGCCATCGGGTTGGGTGGCTGCGCGGACGCGCCTTGCAGAAGTCGCTCGCAACGCCGCCGCCGCGCCGAGCGGACATCCGTTCGCATCGCAGCCATGCAAGCGTGCAGCGGGGTTGGCCGGATGATACGCGCCGGCCTCTGGCCGGGCTATGGCGCGGCCGGGTGCGTGCGCGAAACCGCCGGAACCGCCTTTGAGAGGACGCGCCGGCGATGTAGAGTCGCGCGGTTGTGATCGCGGATCGGGAGCAGTCGGAATGTGCGGAATCGCAGGTTTCAGCGGACAGTCTGCGATGCCCGCGGAAGATCGCGCGACGCTGGACCGGATGATCCGCACCTTGCATCACCGCGGTCCGGACGGTTTCGGCTTCCATGTGGACAGCGGCGTCGGCCTCGCGCATGCGCGCCTGGCGATCATCGACCTCGCGACCGGCGACCAGCCGATCCACAACGAGCGGC
>DASWPR010000413.1:0-2913 GCA_036398455.1 Dokdonella sp. | reverse complement strand
CGTCCTTGTCCTTGTCCTTTTCGCCGGCCGGCGCGGTGCCCTTGTCCTCGTCGCTTTCCGGGGCGAGCGGCGACGGCAGGTCTTTGCGCAGCACGGCGACATAGACGCTGCGCGTCACCGGATGCGCATCGCTGGTCATGTCGAGCCAGCCGGGCGAGAGGCCGACGTCGGTGCTCGCGGTGAAGTAGAGGTACTTGCCGTTCTTGTCGAAATTCGGATACAGGCAGTCGCTCATGCCGTCGGTGACCTGCGTCGCCTTGCGCGATGCGAGCGAGTAGACGAAGACCGCGCGCAGGTGATTCGGCAACTGTTTGGTATAGGTCAGCCACTGGCTGTCCGGCGACCACGCGGCGTCGAATTCGTGCAGCGGCGTATCGAAGCGATCGCTGTCGACCTTCTGCGGCACGCCCTGCTCGAGATCGACCAGCCACAGGTTCAGCCGCTTGTCGCGATAAGCGATGCGCCGGCTGTCCGGCGACCATTGCGGCGAGTAGAAAAACGATGGCGGCTCGCCGAGCGCGATCGAGCGTACCGCGCCGAGACCGTCCTGGCCGCGCACCTGCAGCGCGTACTCGCCCGAGGCGTCGGAAAAATAGGCGATCGACTTGCCGTCCGGCGACCACGCCGGATCGCGTTCGGCCACGCCCGGCGTGCGCGTGAGATTGCGCACGTCGCCCTTCTCGGCCGGCACGCTGAGGATGTCGCCGTGCGCCTCGAAGACCGCACGCGCGCCGGTCGGCGACAGCGCCGCGTTGTCGATGTGTTTGCCGACATTCTCGAAATGCGCCGCGAGACGCGCGCCGTCGTCGGCGACCCGCACGTCGAGCGCACGGCTCGTGTGCGTCGCAAGATCGTACAGATGCAGCGTGCCCATCTGCGCATACACGATCGCCGCGGGCCCGGCCGACGCGGCGTCGATCGGAAAACCGGTGTTCTCCAGCGCACGCGAGACCTGCGCGGTCTTCACGTCGTAGGCGTACAGCGTGCTCGGGCCGTCGCGGTCGGACAGAAAGTAGACCGCGTCGCCCACCCACATCGGATTGCGATCGTTCGAGTTGTCGCGCGGAATGCGCGTGATCGACGAATCGGACAGTTTCGCGATCCAGATCGGCGTGGTCTGGCCGCCGCGATAGCCGCGCCAGTCCGGCTCCCACTGGAAGTCGGGCTCGTAGGCGATGCGGCTGCCGTCGGGCGAATAGGCGCCGCCCTCGGCGCGCGCGAGCGGCAACGGCAGCTGCGGCCCGCCGCCGAGCGCCACCGTGTAGAGCCGGCCGGAATCGTTGGCGGCCTCGCGATGCGAGGCGAACAGCACGCGGCTGCCGTCGGGCGTCCAGCCGACGACGTCGTCGGCACCCGGATGCCAGGTCAGCCGCTGCGGTTCGCCGCCGGCGGCAGCGACGACGTAGACATCGACGTTGCCGCCGACGCGTGCGCTGTACGCAATGCGGCTGCCATCGGGCGAGAACTGCGGATTGCCCGCGCGATCGCCGGCGTGCACCAGCACGCGCGCATCGCCGCCGGCGCGGGGAACGATCCAGAGGTCATCGGCATACGCGAAAACCACCTGCGTCTGCGAAAGCGCAGGCGTCTGCAGCAGCAAGGGCGGCGACGCATGCGCAGCGACGGCAGCGCACAGTACAAGCGAAGCGAGGGCGGAAACGGCAGTACCACGCATGAAGCCTCCGATGGCCGATCAGAACCCCTGATCTACCATCGATGCCTGCACAAAGCATCTGCCGGAAGTCGCTTCGCCGTATTCAGCGCAGCGAGCCAGCGCGCCGATTCGGCGCAAACTGGGCTCGCCGCGGGCTGCCGTCAGTGCGCGTGCGCGCCGGCGCCGTGGACGTGACGGTGCGCGACTTCTTCTTCCGAGGCGTCGCGGATGTCGGTGATCTCGACATCGAACGTCAGCGTCTTGCCGGCCAGCGGGTGATTCAGGTCGACATCGATCACGCTGGAGCCGACCTTGTGCACGACGACCATGCGTGGACCGCTTTCCTTGGTCTGCAGGACCGTGCTCATGCCGGGCTGCAGGTTGTCGGCGTCCTGGAAATACTTCTTCGGCACGCGCTGCATGAAGTCCGCGCGACGCTCGCCATAGCCGTCCGCGGGCGCCACTTCGACCTCGAAACGGTCGCCGACCGCATGGCCGAGCAAGGCGCTTTCGAGGCCGGGGATGATGTTCTGCCCACCGATCAGCACGGCCAGCGGCTCACCGCGTTCGCGTGAGGAATCGACCGGCACGTCGCCGCCGTCGCTGACGCTGTAATGGAACGAAACGACCTTGTTTGCTTCGACTTTCACCACCGACTCCGTCAAGAAAAGCGCGCGAGATTAACAGCTTGGCACGATGCCGTCATGCGCCAGCATCGCCGGCCGCGCGCACGCCGAAGTGCGCGCCGCGCGCTTCCGGCCCGAGCGCGGTCACGATCGCCAGCAGCACCGCCACGCCAGCGATGAATATCGCCATCGCGAACGCGTAGTCGCCATTGCGCTGCGCGGCGAGCCAGGTCAGCAGCGGGGCGGTGAACGAGGCCAGCAGGTTGCCGCCCTGGTAGGCGAAGCCCGGCAAGGTGGCGCGCACGGCGTCGGGCGAAAGCTCGTTCAGGTGCACCGGCACGACGCCCCAGGCGCCCTGCACCATCACCTGCAGCATGAACACGCCGATGCCGAGCAGCGCGACCGAGCCGCCGTAGGCCCATAGCGGCACCATCGGCAGCGCCAGCAACGCGGCGGTGATGATCGCGCGGCGCCGGCCGACCTTCTCCTACCATGCGCCGAAGAACAGCCCGCCGACGATCGCGCCGAGATTCAGCGTGATCGTCAGCCACGCCACGGTCTGCGTATCGAAATGATGCTGCTGCTTGAGGAACGTCGGGTAGATGTCCTGCGAGCCGTGGCTGAACATGTTGA
>DASWPR010000412.1:0-4815 GCA_036398455.1 Dokdonella sp. | reverse complement strand
ACCGAAGTGGTGAAGCATCGCGAAGGCGGCGACCCCAGTTCCAGCCGCAAGTCGCCCGGGCGCACCGAGTACGAGGCGATCTCGATCGAGCGCGGCGTCACCCACGACCTCGAATTCGAGGCGTGGGCGAGCAAGGTGTGGAACTACGGTGCCGGACTCGGCTCGGAAGTGTCGCTGAAGGACTTCCGCAAGGACCTCATCATCGAGGTCTACAACGAAGCCGGCCAGCTGGCACTCGCCTACAAGGTGTTCCGCTGCTGGGTCTCGGAATACCAGGCGCTGCCCGACCTCGACGCCAACGCGAACGCGGTCGCGATCCAGCACATCAAGCTCGAGAACGAAGGCTGGCAGCGCGACGCCGAAGTGCCCGAGCCGGCCGAGCCGGCACTGGCCTGACACGCGCGAGACGGAGGCGGACCATGGACGCGAGCGGACTCCTCGACGTGTGGGAACGCGGCTACGCGCTCGCGCCGCCGCTGCGTGCGCTGGCCTTGCTCGCGCACGCGCATCCGGCGCTTTCGCGCGCCGAACTCGCCGCGCTTCCACTCGGCCGCCGCGATGCATGGCTGCGCGACCTGCGGCGGCACCTGTTCGGCGACGCGCTCGCCTTCGTGTCGAGCTGCCCGGCGTGTTCGAGCGTGGTCGAATCCACCCTCGATCTCGCCGACATGCCCGCCGACGCGCCGGCCAGCGTGCCGCCCGCACTCGAACTCGGCGAGTACAGCATCGTGTTCCGTACGCCCACGCTCGGCGATCTCGTCGGCCTGCCGGACGACCCCGAGCGTGCGCGCCGCACACTCGCCGCGCGCTGCATCGCCGATACGGATCGCGAGCGCGCGGCGAAGCTGGCCGAGACGCTTTCCGACGACGCACTCGCCGCACTCGGTGCAGCGATGAGCGCAGCCGATCCCGACGCGATCTCCGCATTCGAACTCGAATGCCCGGACTGCGCGCAGCGTTGGCCGAGCGGGCTCGACATCGCCGGCTTCCTCTGGCGCGAGATCGACGCCTGGGCGCGCCGCACCGTGCGCGACGTCCATACGCTCGCACGCGCGTATGCGTGGAGCGAACGCGAGGTGCTCGCGCTGAGTCCGACGCGCCGCCAGATGTACCTCGAGCTGTGCCGCGCATGACTGCGCAGCGCGCCAGCGCCGGCGGCGATTTCCTCGCGAGCGTGGTCGATCGCGCGCAGGAACGCGCGCCGCTCGTCGCGCCGCGTCCGACCAGCCTGTTCGAACCGGTGACGGCGCCGCAATCGCCCGCGCCGGCTGTCGACACCGCGGACGCGCCGGCGCATGCGGACCAGAGCACGGCATCGCCCGACGTGCGCGTGCAGGCGATGCCGCGCAACACGGCCGATCGGTCTGCGTTCGCGCCGGCGTTTGCGCCGGTGCTGCGTCCTGCCGGCAACACGGAAGGCGCAGCCATAACGGCGCACGAGCGTGCCGTGCCGGCTGCCGCGTATGACCGGCGAGATGAAACGCCGCGGCTGCGTGAAGTGAGCATACGAACGATCGAACGCGACGGCGCATCGCCGCGACCGCGGGTTGCACGCGAAGCCGCCGCCGCGATTGCCGATGCAGCGCCGAAAGCGCGCGTGCCTGCGGACCTCGCAGACGACAACCCGGCACTGCCGCGTGGCCGCAACGAAGCGCATGCACGCGAAGCGATGCCCGCTGAGCCAGCGCGTGCGAGCCTGCTGCCGGACCGCGCCATGGCCGCCGCCTTCGTGCCGTTGCAGACGCCCGAACGCGGCAACACCTCCGCTGCGACGCACGCCGCTTCGCCGCCGAGCGTGACCATCAGTATCGGCCGCGTCGAAGTGCGTGCGGCCTCGCCGTCGGCGCAGCCGGCCGCAGCGGCGAAGGTGGCGCGCCGGCCGATGCGGCTCGACGAATACCTTGCGCGCAAGGAGCCTGCGCGATGAGCAACTCGCTGGCGATCGCGGCCGCCACGCTGACCTTGCGCAACCTGCTGCAGCAGGAAATTCCCGCGCGCGACGGCAATCTGCCGAGTCTCAACGTGACCACCCTGCCGCCGGACATGGCGCGCAAGAACGTCACCGAAGGCGGCGCGCAGCTCAACGTGTTCCTGTACCAGACGCTGGTCAACGCAGCCTGGCGCAACCAGGACTTGCCCGATCGCACGCGCGCCGGCGAGGCGGGTCGGCCGCCGCTCGCGCTGAACCTGCACTACCTGCTCACCGCCTATGGCGACCAGTCCGACGACGAGGGCATGAGCCATCGCGTCCTCGGCGGCGCGATGAGCGTGCTGCACGATCATCCCCTGCTCAGCCGCAGCGAGATCCGCGGCGTGCTCGCCAACAATGATCTCGCCGACCAGTTCGAACGCCTGCGCGTGACGCCGCTGACCTTGCCGATGGACGAAATGTCCAAGCTGTGGACGGCGCTGCAGACCAACTATCGCGTGTCGGCCGGATACGAAGTCACCGTCGTGCTGATCGACAGCCGGCTCGCCGGGCCGGCCGCGCTGCCGGTGCTCCGTCGCGGCAGCCAGGACCGCGGTGCGGACGTGCGCGGCGCACTCGCGCCGTCGCTGGCGGAGCTGCGCTATCCGCGCGGCCAGATCGCCGCGCGGCCCGGCGACGAGATCGTGCTGCGCTGCTCGCCGCTCGACCTCGCCACGACGATGCTGCGTTTCTCCAGCCCGCGCATCGCCACGCCGCTGCTGCTGTCACCGCTCGCCGGCGACGCGCCCGGCGAGGTCAAGTTCACGTTGCCGGCCGCGCTCGCGCCGCCCCCGGCGATGCCGACCTGGGTGGCGGGCCTGTATACGCTCGCTGCCGTGGTCGGCGCAGTGGGTGAGCCGAAGCTGGTGAGCAACGAACTCGCGTTCGCGCTGGCGCCGGCCATCACGCTGACGCCGACCATCGTCGTTTCACCCGGCGATGCGCAGACGCGCGACGTCACGGTCGCCGTCGATTCCACGCCGGCATGCCGCGAAGGGCAGGGCGTGCTGCTGCTGTTCGGCGATCGTCAGGTCGATGCGACGCGGCCGCCACCGGCCTCGCCGCCGCTGGATCCGGACCCGACCGCAGTGTTCGCACCGACCTTCCTGGTCAAGGGCGTCGCGCCCGCCAGCCGCTATGTCGCGCGGCTGCGCGTCGACGGCGTCGACAGCATCCCGGTGACCTACGACGCCAGCGGGCTGCCGCTGTTCGATCCCGCGCAGCAGGTCGACGTGCCGTGAGCACATACGCCGAATGGGAGCGCGCGAACAGCCGCTTTCTCGCCGACCAGCTCGCCGCACTGCGCGCGCGTCTGCAACGTCTCGCGCGATCCGATGCGGGCGAGGCACATAGCGAAAGTGCAAGCGTGGCCGTGTCGTCGCCGGCGCCGCCGGTGCACTGGTTCGGCCGCTTGTTCAAGCGCGATGCGCAAACGTCGGTCGAGCGCGCGATCACGCCGCCGCTGGTTGCGCCGGCAGCACCGGCCACGGCCGTCGCCGCGACGGCCGGCGACGCGTCCGCCGATGCAGCGTTGCCGCAGCCGGCGTTGACGCTGCTCGCGCAGCGCCTCGGCCTGAGCGACTTCGAGCGCGACGTGCTGCTGCTGTGCGCAGCGATGGAACTCGATACGCGCATCGCGCTGTTGTGCGCGCAGGCGCAGCACGACGCCAGCAAACCGTATCCGACCTTCGCGCTCGCGATGGCCTTGTTCGAGCAGCCCGCCTGGGACGCGATGTCGCCGGAACGTCCGCTGCGCTACTGGCGCCTCGTCGACGTTTCCTCGAGCGCGGCGCAGCCGCTGGTCGGCAGCCTGCTGCGCGCGGACGAGCGCATCGTGAGCTATCTGAAGGGCGCGAACTATCTCGATGAGCGCATCGCGCCACTGGTCGTCGCGCTGGCCGAGCCGGTCTTCGAACTGCCGCCTTCGCAGCAATCGCTTGCGGACGCGATCGTCGATCGACTGCAGAGCGCCGAAGTGGGCAGCGCGCCGATCGTGCAGCTGCTCGGCAGCGACGCGGCAAGCAAGCAGCTGGTCGCTGCGCGCGTCGCCGAGCGGCTCGGCCTGCGTGCGCATCGCGTTGCCGCCGAGGCGATTCCGGCCACGCTCGCCGAGCAGGAAACCCTGCTGCGCCTGTGGCAGCGCGAATGCGCGCTGCTGCCGCTGGCGCTGTACATCGACGCGCTCGAAACCGATCGCGTCGGTCCGGCCGGCGTAGCCCTGCAGCGCGCCCTCGCGCGCTTCGGCGGACTCGCCTTCCTCGATACGCGCGAACCCTGGCCGCTCGATCGGGCCACGTTGCCGGTCGACATCGCCAAGCCGACGCCGGCCGAGCAGCGCGCGCTGTGGAACGAAGCGCTCGGCACGGACCGCGCCTCCGCGGCGGATCGCCCGGCGGTGCACTTCGACTTCGGTGCGAACGCGATCCGTGCCGCCGCGGGCGCTGCGCTCGCACTCGTGCAGGGCGATGCGCAGAAATTGCCGGCGCTGTTGTGGACCCAGTGCATCGCGGGTGCGCGGCCGGTACTCGACCAGCTGGCGCAGCCGGTCGAAGCGAAGGCGCGCTGGGACGATCTGGAACTGCCGCCCGCGGAGAAGGCGCTGCTGCGCCAGATCGCCGACCAGGTGGAGCATCGCGGCACGGTCTACGACGACTGGGGCTTTCGCGCGCGCATGAACCGCGGGCTCGGCATCAGCGTGCTGTTCGCGGGCGAGAGCGGCACCGGCAAGACGATGGCCGCCGAGGTCATCGCCAACGAACTCGGCCTGCTGCTCTATCGCATCGATCTGTCCGCCGTGGTCAACAAGTACATCGGCGAGACCGAGAAGAACCTGCGCCGCCTGTTCG
>DASWPR010000411.1:0-3208 GCA_036398455.1 Dokdonella sp. | reverse complement strand
CCGCCGTACAGCGAGCACAGGTTGCCGTGGATGAAGGTGCGGTTGTAGCTGTAGCGGTCGCCTTCCGGCAGGAACATCGTCACGCCGAGCGCACGGCCACGCGGGATGATCGTGACCTTGTGCACCGGATCGTGCTCCGGCATCAGGCGGCCGACGATCGCGTGGCCGGCCTCGTGATACGCGGTCAGCTTCTTCTCGTCGTCGCTCATGATCATCGAGCGCCGCTCGGCGCCCATCATGATCTTGTCCTTCGCGCGCTCGAACTCGTCCATGCCCACCATGCGCTTGTTAGCACGAGCGGCGAACAGGGCGGCCTCGTTAACGAGGTTCGCGAGATCGGCGCCCGAGAATCCGGGCGTGCCGCGGGCGATATAGCCCGGCTTCACGTCGTCGTTCAGGGGCACGCGGCGCATGTGCACACGGAGAATCTGCTCACGGCCACGCACGTCGGGCAACGGCACCACGACCTGGCGGTCGAAGCGGCCCGGGCGCAGCAGCGCGGGATCGAGCACGTCGGGGCGGTTGGTGGCGGCGATGACGATGACGCCCTCGCTGCCCTCGAAGCCGTCCATCTCGACCAGCAGCTGGTTCAGGGTCTGCTCGCGCTCATCGTGTCCACCGCCGAGGCCGGCGCCGCGATGGCGGCCGACCGCGTCGATTTCGTCGATGAAGATGATGCACGGCGCGTGCTTCTTCGCCTGCTCGAACATGTCGCGCACACGCGCGGCGCCGACGCCGACGAACATCTCGACGAAGTCGGAACCGGAGATCGAGAAGAACGGCACCTTCGCCTCGCCGGCGATCGCCTTGGCGAGCAGGGTCTTGCCGGTGCCGGGCGAACCGACCATCAGCACGCCGCGCGGAATCTTGCCGCCGAGCTTGGTGAACTTGGACGGATCGCGCAGGAACTCGACCAGCTCGCCGACTTCCTCTTTCGCCTCGTCGCAGCCGGCGACGTCGGCGAAGGTGATCTTGATCTGATCCTCGCCCTGCAGTTTCGCGCGCGAACGCCCGAACGACATCGCGCCGCGGCCGCCGGCACCGGCCTGCATCTGGCGCATGAAGTAGATCAACAGCCCGATGAAGATCAGGATCGGCACCCAGTCGAACAGGATGCGCAGGAAAGGATTGATGCTGTCGAGCGGCAGCTGGCGCACTTCGACATTCGCCTTGGCGAGCACGTCGAGCAGGCGGTCGTTGCCGTCGACCGGCACCATCGTCGATACCGACGTGCCGTCCTTCAGCTTGGCGGTGGCCTTGGAAGGATTCTCGGCGCTGAGCGATACCGACGCGATACCACCATTGCCGACCTGCTGGACGAACTCCGAATACGGCACATCCGACGGTTGCGTCGT
Source organism: Dokdonella sp. (assembly GCA_036398455.1). GTDB lineage: Bacteria > Pseudomonadota > Gammaproteobacteria > Xanthomonadales > Rhodanobacteraceae > Dokdonella_A. The sequence continues at coordinate 1,853 of DASWPR010000411.1, read as the reverse complement.
GCGCGGATTGAAGCTCTGGAATACCGTCAGCAGGACGATCGCGATGATCACCCAGAGCAGCAGATTCTTGACCATATCGTTCATGGAATGCGCCTGATCACTTCTTCCAGCTAGCCGCGCTTGCCGACGGCCAGCGCATACACTTCCGGGCTTCTCGCCCGCGAAGCTTTCGGTTTACGGATGCTGACGCGCTCGTAGCCTGTGCGCAAGCGCCGTACGAACTCGTCGAAACCCTCGCCCTGGAACAGCTTGGTCAGGAAAGCGCCGCCCTTGCGCAGGTGCGCGGCGGCGAATTCCTCGGCCAGCTCGACCAGATGCATCGAGCGCGGCTGGTCCACGGCGTTCATGCCACTCAGATTGGGGGCCATGTCGGAAAGGACAAGATCGACCGGCGCCTCGCCGAGCGCCTGCCGCAGCCGTTCCAGCACGGTTTCCTCGCGAAAATCGCCATGGATGAATTCGACCCCGCCGATCCCCTGCATCGGTAGGATATCCAGCGCGATCACGCGGCCCGTGTCGCCGAGCCGCTCGCGTGCGACCTGCGACCAGCCGCCGGGCGCCGCGCCGAGGTCGACGATGACCATTCCCGGCTTGAGCAGGCGGTCGCGCTCGATCAGCTCTTCCAGCTTGAACACGGCGCGCGAACGCCAGCCTTCGGCCTGCGCGCGCTTCACGTAGGGGTCGCTGAAATGTTCCTGGAGCCAGCGGGTGCTGGATTTGCTGCGCGCCATGACCCTGGATGCGACCCGAAGGCGCGCCGTTTAGAGAGGAGTGACCTTGCATGATACCCTGCACGACCGGCGCCGCCGTGCGCCGCCCGTCTCCATTCGGTTTCCGTTCATGCCTCCGATCAATACCCGGCCGCCGAAGGGCGCCCACAGCCGCCCCGCCGCCAAGCGCGGCAGCGGCCGTCCGCCTTCCGCCAGCATCCGCGCCCGCATGCAGCGCGAAAAAACCGCACCGGTCGAGCTCAAGCCGCGGCGCGTGACGCCGCGTCGCGAAGAACCCGCCCCGCGCCCCCTCACCGCCTCGCAGAAGCGCTACCTTCGCGGCCTCGCGCACGACCTCAAGGCGGTCATCCTGATCGGCCAGAAAGGCGTCACGCCGGCCCTGCTGCAGGAATTGTCCGCTGCGCTCGCGCATCACGAGCTGATCAAGGTCAAGCTTGCCGACGATGATCGCGAGGCGCGTGCCGCCTCGATCGAGGCGATCGTCGAGCACTCCGGCGCCGAACGAGTGCAGACGATCGGCAAAGTCGCCTGCTTCTACAAGCGCAATCCGGACAAGGCGCAGTTCACCCTGCCGAAGTAGGGTTCGCCGTCATGCAATTCACCCAGGATCTGCCCGAAGGCTATCTGTATTTCCGCGCCTGCAGCGCGCAGGCGGTGACCATCGTCGACCGCGTGGTCACGCGCAGTTTCCTGCTGGCGCCGGACCGGCTGGTGGAAGACTGGCCGGTGGCGAGCGCGGACCAGTTCGATCTCGTCGCCGCCGACGCCATCGCGGCATTCAATCCCGAAGTGGTGCTGCTCGGCACCGGCGCGCGCCAGGTGTTCCCGCCGCGCGAGGCGCAGGTGGCGCTGCTGCGCCGGCGCATCGGCGTCGAAGTGATGGACAACGCTGCGGCCTGCCGCACCTACAATCTTCTGGCCGGCGAAGGCCGCCGCGTCGTCGCGGCGATCATGCTCGCCGCCTGACCTGCCACGCTGCGCTGCTGCGCCTCCCTGCAGGCGCGCGGCGAACAGCCGAAAAGCGTCTTGAAGGCGCGGCTGAAATGCGCCGGATCGCTGAATCCCCAGCGCCAGGCGATCTCGAAGATGCTGTCGCGCTGGCGCAGCGGATCGAGCAGGTCC
>DASWPR010000410.1:0-4455 GCA_036398455.1 Dokdonella sp. | reverse complement strand
AAGCTGGTCGCCGCACGCCGAGGATGCGCAAGGCGTACCGCTGTCCGCGATCATCTTCGGCGGTCGCCGTCCTTCGCTGGTGCCACTGGTGCTGCAGGCGCGCGACTGGAAGCACGGCGTGCTCGTCGGCGCGGCGATGGGTTCGGAAACGACAGCCGCCGCCACCGGCGCGGTCGGCGTCTTGCGCCGCGACTCGATGGCGATGAAGCCGTTCTGCGGCTACAACTACGCCGACTATTTCGCGCACTGGCTGTCGTTCGACCGGCCCGGCGCGATCCTGCCGAAGATCTTCCACGTCAACTGGTTCCGCAAGGGCGCCGACGGCCGCTTCCTGTGGCCCGGCTACGGCGAGAACCTGCGCGTACTCGAATGGATCATCGATCGCTGCAAAGGCGACGCACAGGCGCTCGAGACGCCGATCGGCTTTCTCCCGCGCAAGCGCGATCTCGACCTCGCCGCGCTCGACATCTCCGATCGCGCGATCGATGCGCTGCTCGATGTCGACATGGCCGGCTGGCGTGCCGAGGTCGACGATATCGGCCGCTATCTGGATTCATTCGGTCTGCGCATGCCGCCCACGCTGCACGACGAGCAGCGGCGCGTCGCCGAGGCGCTGGCGCGCGAAGCGGCGCCGGTACGCAGGGCCGCGGCGGGCGGCTAGCGCGCGCAGCCCTGCGGGGACACCTGCGCGACGCCACTCGACAGCGGCAAGGCGCATGGCCGGTTCGCGGCGTTTTCCGCGCCGAACCGGCGTGCGTCCTGTCGCTGCATTCCACCCGCCTTAAACCCCACGCAGCCCTTTCGCATCCAAGCTGGCAAGATGAGCGCCTGCCTTGCCATGCCATTGCCGATGAGCGAAACGCCACGTACCGAAGTGGCCGTATCACAGCCGGCTGACGCCGAACTGGTCCAGCGCGCCGCCGCCGGCGACATGCGTGCCTTCGAGGCACTGTATCGTCGCCACGCCAGCCGCGTGCATGGCGCCGTCTGGCGGCTCAGCGGCATGAACGAAGCCCGCGCGCAGGAGCTGACGCAGGAAGCGTTCGTGCGTGCATGGCAGAAACTCGGCAGCTTCCGTTTCGAGAGCGCGTTCTCGACCTGGCTGCATCGCCTCGCAGTGAATGTCGCGCTGATGGACTTGCGCGCACGCGACCCGGAAGATGCGGTCGAAAGCGACGTGCTCGAAGCGGCCAGCGAACCGTTCACTCCGTTCTGCGCCGGCGAGCGCGCCGATCTGGAACAAGCGGTCGCCAGACTGCCGCCACGCGCACGCGCCGTGCTCGTGCTGCACGATGTCGAAGGTTGGAAACACGAGGAGATCGGCCGCGAACTCGGCATGGCGGTCGGTTCCTCGAAAGCGCAGCTGCATCGTGCACGCGGCCTGCTGCGCACGATGCTTGGAGATGTGGCATGACTGATTTCGAAATCCAGCGTCGACTGCGCGAGATGAACGCCCCGCGCGAGCCGCAGGACGACCTCTGGGCCGGCATCGCTACGCGCATCGGCGCGCAGGCTGCGCCGGCCACGCGCCGCCACTGGCTGCCGCTGGCCGCGGCCGCCGTCCTGCTGCTCGCGGTCGTCAGCGGCAGTGTGCTGCTCGGCCTGCGCCAGTCGCATCTGCAGGATATTGCGGGCATCGACGGCGGCAGCCTCTCTTCGCAGCGGATTTCGCCGCGCGACGCGCAGGCGTTCGGCCGCGCACCCGGCGGCGATCCGCGCCTGGTCGGCGCGGCAGTCGTACTCGATGCCGCGCATGCCGAACTGCAGCAGGCGCTCGAACAGCGTCCCGATGCGGTGTTCCTGGTCAGCCTGTTGAACCGCACGAACGCGCGGCGCATGAAACTCGATCACTACGGCGCGAGCGCCGGTTGATGTCTGGAGCCCACTCGATGAACCGCCCCGCCCTGCTTCCGATCGCTGCCCTGGCCCTGGCCTGCGCCAGTGCATACGCCGGCACGCCGATCAACGAGACGCGCGCGGTCAACGCCGAGGTGCGCGTCGACGTGTCGAACGTCAAAGGCGCGGTCACCGTCAGCGCCTGGGACAAGCCCGAAGTATCGATCAGCGGCACGCTCGGCGAGGGCGCCAAGGCGCTCAGCGTCGAAGGCGGCGCCGATCACCTCACGATCAAGGTCGAGACGCCGGACAAGCAAGGCTGGTTCAGCTGGGGCGCCGATTCGCGCATGGGCGATACCGAACTCGATCTCAAGGTGCCGCGCGCGGCCGAGATGAAGATCGAAGTCGTCAGCGCGGACGTCAGCCTCAGCGGTGTCGCCGGGCGCTCGCTCAATGTCGAGAGCGTCAGCGGCAAGCTGCGCCTGGACAGCGGCGCGAAGGAAGTCGAGATCGACAGCGTCAGCGGCAATATCGACCTCTCCGCGCAGGCGACGCGCGCGCACTTGGAGACCGTATCGGGCAACATCCGGGCACGCGGACTCGGCGGACAGATCAAGTTCGAAACCGTTTCCGGCGACATCGATGCCGAGAACGCGACCTATCGCGAGGTCAACGCGGGCACGGTCTCCGGCGACATCAACCTGCGCGGCAAGCCGGAATCGGGCGCGCGCATCGAAGTGGAGACGATGAGCGGCGATGTGCATCTGTATTTGCCGGCCGACGCCTCGACGCGATTGCGCGCCTCCAGCTTCAGCGGCACCATCCGCAGCGACTTCGGCTCGGTGAAACAGCCCGAGCACGGTCCCGGCAGCAGCCTCGATGCCAGCAACGGCGCCGGCGATGGTCAGGTCAAGCTGGAAACCTTCAGCGGCGACATCGAGATCCGGCGGCAATAGCCGGATCGATTCGCATCGCTACTCCGCGCACATCGAAGCAGCGGGATGAAAACCCTTCCCCACGCAGGAGAAGGTGCCGGCAAGCGGTCGAGGGAAACGCGCTCCAGCCAAAACCGGGAAATCGAATAGGGTTTCATTCGCGAGGCCGCCGCCAGGCATGCGCTGCACGCATCGGCTCTACGCGCCAGCCGCGCCATTCACAGGCGCTCCGACCGGACGTACGCGCGCTCCCTGCTGCCACTCGGAACCGGCGCGCGCACGCAGCGCCAGCACGTCGCCGAGCAACGCCTGCGCAGTGACTTCCGGTCCGGCGCCGGGGCCCTGGATCACCAGCGGCTGCGCGCGATAGCGCTGCGTCGTCAACGCAAACAGGTTGTCGGTGCCGGCCAGACGCGCGGCCGGATGCGTGGTCGCCACCTCGGTCAGGCCGACGCGCGCATGCCCGTGTTCATCGAGGCGTGCGAGGAAGCGCAATACATGGCCATTGCGTGCCGCTTGCGCGCGCCGATGCTCGAGTTCGGCATCGAGCTCGCCGGCGCGGATCAGGAACTCGCCGACCTCGACGTCGCGCAATGATGCGGGCACCAGGCTGTCCACCTCGACATCGCTCACGTCGATCGCGTGTCCGGCCGTGCGCGCGAGGATCAGCAGCTTGCGCGCAACGTCGGCGCCACCGAGATCGACGCGCGGATCCGGCTCGGTATAGCCGAACGTGCGTGCTTCACGCAGCAGCGCCGAGAACGGCCGGCTGCCATCGAAATGATTGAACAGCCACGACAGCGAACCTGAGAACACGCCATCGAGCGCGAGCAGGCGATCGCCGCATTCGCGCAGGCGGCGCAGCGTCGACAGGACCGGCAAGCCGGCACCGACCGTCGCGGCATCGCCGTAGTCGACGCCGCCGCGCGTGCTGGCGTGCTTCAGTTCGTCCCACGCTGCCAGCGCCTCGCCGGTGGCCGCCTTGTTTGCGCTGACGACGTGATAGCCGGCCGCAAGCCAGGCGGCATGACGCTGCGCCTCGGCTGCCGACGCGGTCGCATCGACGACGACGCGCCGCGCGGCGCCGCTGCTTTCCAATGCCGCGAGCAGCGCCGCATCGTCGCGCACCAGCGTGGATGCGGCCAGCGCCGTGCGCACCTGCGCCGGCACCAGGCCGCGCGCATTGGCGATCTGCCGACGCGAGTTCGCGGCGCCGACCAGGTACAGGTCGGTCGCGGCCGGCGTCGTCAGCAACTGCAACAGGGCGCCGCCAACGACGCCCGTGCCGAGCAGGACGACCGCGGTGTCGTGCGTGCGCGCCGCCAACTTCGGCGCCGCGCTCATGCGCGGACCTTGCGCGTCGGTTTGAATGCCGCCGCGCGCACCAGCGCCGCTTCGAGGTCGGCGCAGAGGTCGCCGCCGTCCTCGATGCCAACCGACACGCGCAGCAAGGCATCGCTGATGCCGGCGGTGCGGCGTGCATCGGGTGCCATCGACGCGTGCGTCATCGTCGCCGGATGTGCGATCAGGCTCTCGACGCCGCCGAGCGATTCGGCCAGGGAAAAATACTCGAGGCCGTCGACGAAGGCTTCGATCGCATCGAGCCCGCCATCGAGTTCGAAACTCAGCATCGCGCCGAAGCCGTCCTGCTGCCGCGCTGCCAATGCGTGGCCGGGATGCGTCG
>DASWPR010000409.1:0-3526 GCA_036398455.1 Dokdonella sp. | reverse complement strand
TGGCGGACGCTTCAACCACGATGACTGCTGTCCGCCTGCACCGGCCACTCGCGTGCGAGCAGCGCGAAGATCACGTCGTCGACCCACACGCCACGAAAACGATAGCTTTCCACGTGATGCGCTTCCTGGCGCAGACCCAACGAGCGGCACAGCGCCATGCTGGCCGTGTTGCGCGGATCGACCGAGCCGACCAGCCGCCGATAGCCCCAGCTTCGAAACGCGAGGTCGATCGCCGCCTGCATCGCTTCGCGCGCATAGCCTTTGCCTTGATGAGCCGGCTGCAGGGAAAGGCCGAACTCGATCGGATCGTCCTTGCTCGCGGGGAAATGCACGCCGAAATCGCCGACCAGTTCGCCGTTCTCGCGAGTGCGGATGGCGAGCTGGCACCAGCTGTCGGCCGCGCCGAACGTCTGCGTCGACTGCGTGGCGATGAACGCTGCCGCTTCGTCTTCGCTGGCGGGCCTCCAGCCCTGATATTTCGCGACTTCCTCGTCGCCGCGATAGCCGAACAAGGCCGTCGCGTCATCGGCGCGCAGCGGGTCGAGCAGGAGGCGTTCGGTTTCGATCCTGGCTTCCATGGCGGCCTTCTGTTCCTGCACGATCACCCCGATTCGGGGCGTCAGTGTAGTCGGTCCGCAGGGGCGTCATTTCAGATCCGAGCGAGGCCGCCGTCGACGGCACTCTCGCTGCCCGTCATGTACGACGAGCCGGCCGATGCAGGAAAGAGCACCGCGCGCGCGCTTCATTCATGCCGCCGGCAGTCACGGTTGCGGCGGTGGTGTCCGAGCGATTCCATGCGGAGTTCATCACGCCGCTCGCAAAGCGCCTGCGCGGCGCCGACGCCGAAATCCGTGCAGCCCTGATCGCCTCCCAAGTGGTCGGCATCGCTACGCTGCGGCACGGCTGAATCAGGTCTTCCTGCCCGTCGACCCGCGGCGTGCGCGCCCGAACACGCCGCGCTCGCGCGCCCACACGATCGCCTCGCTGCGGCTGTGCACGTCGAGCTTGGAATACATCCTGGCGACATGATTGCGGATCGTGCTCGGCGCGACCTTCAGGCGCGCCGCAATTTCCTTGTCGGCCAGGCCCTCGCAGATCAGCCCGAGCACGTCGCGCTCGCGCGGCGTGAGGTCGGCGAGCTGGGCGCCGCGATCCGGCGCGCTGCCGCGGCGCACGTTGGCGATCTTCTCGACCAGGGTCTGGCTCAGCCAGGATGCATCCTCCATCACCGCTTCGATCGCGGAGACGAGTTCGATCTCGGACTGCTTGCGATGCGTGATGTCGAGCAGCGCCATCAGGAAGCACGGCGCGCCCTGGATCTGCACGCTTTCGGCCGAAACGAGGCAGTCGATCACTTCGCCATCCTTGCGCCGGATGCGGTATTCGACGTTCTGCAGGCCGCCGGTGTTCCCAAGCGCCGCGGCCACGTGCGTGCGCATGCGCTCCGGCTCGACGAAACCGGCGTCTTCGATCGGAGCGCCGACGAGTTCGGCTGCGGCGTAGCCGGTGGCGGCGGCGAACGCCTCATTGATATCGATCACCTTGAATGACTGCAGATCGCACACCAGGGTCGGCACCGGCGTCATCCGGAACGCCTTGGCGAAGCGTTCCTCGCTCTGACGCAGCGCGGTCTCCGCCAGCCGGCGCGGTTCGAGGTCGATGAAGGTGAAGAGCATGCAGGCGTCGTCGCCGATCTCGATCGGCTGGCCGGCGACGACGACCAGCTTGGTGCCGCCGCCCGGCACGCGGATCTGCGCTTCCATCTGCGGAATGGTTTCGCCGGCGCCGAGCCGCTCGATGGCGAGGTCCTTGCGCTCCGCCTGTGCGAGTACATCCAGCTCGTAGGTCGAACGACCGATGACCTGGTCGCGCTCGTAACCGGTCATTTCGAGGAAGCCCTGGTTGACGCGGACATAGCGCAGGTCGTCGAGACGGCAGATCACCGCCGGCGCGGGATTCGCGTTGAAGGTCTTCTCGAAGCGCTGCTCCGCGCTGGCCCAGTCGGTCACGTCGGCGAAGATCAGCACCAGGCCATCGGGCTGTTCCTGCGCATTGGTGAGCACCAGGCTCCTGACCCGATGCACCCAGCACGCCTGCGGGTTCGCCTTCGGCGTCACTTCCACGACGACGTCGCTGAGGATCTCGCCGGCGATCACGCGATCGATCGGATAACTGGCGGGCGCGAGCTTGTGATGATTGCGATAGCGCAACTCGAAGCGCTTGCGATATTGCGCGGCAGTACGTCCGAGTTCGGCCGCATCCGAAACGCCGTGCATCGCGCACGCCGCCGCGTTCGCCCAGACGATCGCATGGTCCGATTCGATCAGCATCACGCCTTCGCTGATACCCGCCACGATCTGGCGCAGCTGATGGCGATCCTGCACGCGCAATGCGTCATCGATCATCGACACGACTCCAGGGTTGGGCTATGGCCTTCGCCGAACGAACGCGCACGCCTCATCGTTTCGCCGCGTGCGTGGTCGACGACACCTTAGCTCAATGCGACGCATGCACTAGTGCACCCAGTGCAATTGAACGACGACGCGCCCACAACAGCGCGGCAGACTGCGCCTCGTTCAGAAATGAACCCGCCATGCACGCTTGTTCGTGCGCCGACATCGACCCCTGAAGGATTTCCGATGAACGCCGATATCAGCAATGACGACGCCAACGGACTGCCGTGGAGACGAACATCCTGGAGACGGATCTTGAAGTCCAAGAGCGTGCAAGTAAAGCCGTTTGGATGCCTGCGCGATCCGCTGCCGGATCTGTCGCTGTGCGTGCAGCGACTCACCGGTGAACGCACCGGCGTCGTCTGGGTCGACGATCGCGGCGACATCTTCTTCGACTGCCCGGGCAATGTCGCGCAGGTGCCGGCGCACTGGATCGTAGGCACCTACACGACCGGCATGGCCGCAACGGACATCGAGGATGATCTGAGGTCGTTCCTGCGCGAGCGTTCGCGGAACTGGCTGATCGATTAGGCCGCTGCTCGCGTCCGTGTGCGGGTAGCCGCGATCGGATCGGGCCGCTCATCAAGCGCCGGCATTGATTCGCGCGTGGCGCCGCCAGCGCGATTCCGATCGTCGTCCGATCGGGCCCGCTGCGCGCAGAGCGCGGATAGCGGCACAGCAACGCCTGCCGCTGTCCGCAGTTCCTGTTCAACGCAGCGGGACGACTTCGCCCAGCGATCACGGCGCCGGATCGAACCCGTCTGCGAAAATGCGGTCGTCCGCTCCATCCGGCTGCGATTCGAACGCGCCGATGTCCGATGCGCTGCCGCTGACGCGCGCGTATCCGTCGCCACGCTGGTCGAACGCGAGCGCGAGGGAATTGCTTCCCGCGTCGAGCGCTGGGCTGCCTTTCGCCAGTGCGTGCGTCATCGTCATCCCGCCGTTGTCGGCAAGCGGCAGCAGCAACGGATCGTCGGCGATCGTGTCGGCGGGCAAGGTCACGCCCGATGCGGCGACCACCAGATTATGCGAGCCATTCACGACGAGCCCGGGCCCGACGATGTCGTCGGCCG
>DASWPR010000408.1:0-7548 GCA_036398455.1 Dokdonella sp. | reverse complement strand
GCTGCGCACGCTCGGCGTCGAGCGCATCCAACCCGGCAAGTACCAGCCACGCCAGCACTTCGACGAGGACAAGCTCGACGAGCTCGCCGCCTCGCTGAAGACGCAGGGCATGATCCAGCCGGTCGTCGTGCGCGCGATCGGTCCGGACCGCTACGAGCTGATCGCCGGCGAGCGCCGCTGGCGCGCGGCACAGAAGGCGGGCCTCACGGAAATCCCGGCGCTGGTGAAGGAAGTGCCGGACCAGGCCGTCGTCGCGATGGCGCTGATCGAGAACATCCAGCGCGAGGACCTGTCGCCTTTGGAAGAAGCGCAGGCGCTGGCGCGCCTGATCGACGAGTTCGAGCTGACCCATCAGCAGACGGCCGACGCGGTCGGCCGCTCGCGTGCGGCGGTCTCCAACCTGCTGCGCCTGCTCGACCTGCCGGCCGAAATCAAACGCCTGCTCGACGAACGCAAGCTCGATATGGGTCACGCGCGCGCGCTGGCGACCGTGCTGCCGGAAGCGCGCGCCGTCGCCCTCGCGCGCGAGGCGGCGGACAAGGAATGGTCGGTGCGCGAGCTGGAAGAAGCGGTGCGCCGGCTCGAAGCGCCGGCCGCCGCGGGCGCCAAGAAGGAATCCGCGCGCGACCCGAACATCGCGTCGCTCGAACGCGAACTGGCCGAAAAGCTCGCCACGCGCGTCAACCTGGCGCATGCGCGCAACGGGCGCGGCAAGCTGGTCATCCACTACCACAGCCTCGACGAACTCGACGGCATCCTCGAACGCATTCGTTGAACCGGGCGCCTTGCGGCTGAGCGCGCGCTGAGGGTTTTCACTCTCGCCCGGTCTGGGTGGTCGGCGCATGCTGCGCTCGCCGCATGGGCGGGCGTCCGGCGGTGCTGTTCCCATCCTTCGGGGAGTGCCTTCATGAATCGCTATAGCATCCTTGCGACGGGCGCGTTTGCGCTGGTCGCCTGCGTACCTGCGCTCGCTGCCGACCATGCCGTCAGCGTCGGCGGCGGCGGCCTCGTCTTCACGCCGAATAACCCCACGATTATTGCCGGCGACACCGTCACCTTCACCAATGCCGGCGGCTTCCACAACGTCGTTTCCGATCCAGGCTCGGTCACCACCTTCCGTTGCGCGAACGGCTGCGATGGCGACGGCAGCGGCGGCAACGGCAATGCCAGTTCCGCCGCATGGACGGCAACCGTTACGTTCCCGACCGCCGGCAGCGCGCCATTTCACTGCCAGATCCACGAAGGCAGCGGCATGGTCGGCACGATCACCGTCATGCCAGCGACCACCGGCGCGCCGACGATCGGTACCGACCAGACGTCGCTGAGCGCCACGGCGGAAATCGGCGCGACCGCATCGACGACCTTTGCGATCATGAATTCCGGAACGGCTGACCTGACCTGGACCGCCGACACCGCCAGCACCGACTGCGCGACGCCGGACTCGGTGCCGTGGATCGCGCTGGATCCAGCCGCGGGCACCGTCGCCACCGGCGCACCGGCAACGACGGTCAACGTGACCCTGGATGCCAGCGGCCTCGATATCGGAGTTCACAGCGCCAACGTATGCATCCACAATAACGATCCCGCGCATGATCCGCTGGCGCTGCCCGTGCAGTTCACGGTGACCACGCCGGACCTGATCTTCAAGGACGGTTTCGATGGCTGACGCCAACGCATGACGGTTTCTGCAAGCCAGGGCGGCAACGCCCGGTCTAGTGCTGCTGTGAGCGATCGTCAGCAGCAGTATGAGGCCCTTGTGCGCGCGCATTCCGGCGAGTTGTATCGATACGCCTACTGGCTGTGCGGCCAGGATGCGCTGGCGCAGGATCTGGTCCAGGAAACCTTCCTGCGCGCCTGGCGTGCGCTCGACAGCCTGCGCGAGAACGTGGCGGCGAAAGCGTGGCTGGTGACGATCCTGCGCCGCGAACATGCACGCCTGTTCGAGCGCAAGCCGATGCCGACGACGGACATCGCCGACCTCGATCTCAGCGACAGTGCGCCTGGACCGGAGCATCTGGGCGAAGACGCCGTGCTGCGCGCCGCGATCGCCAAGCTGGAACCGAAATACCGCGAGCCGCTCGTGCTGCAGGTGCTCGGCGGCTTTTCCTGCGAGGAAATCGCCCAGCAGCTCGCGATCAGCGAAGCGGCCGTGATGACGCAGGTGTTCCGTGCGCGGCAGAAACTGAAGACCCTGCTCGATGGCGGCGAAATGAAGGAGGCGGTGCTGCATGGACTGCCTTGAGTTCCGCCGCCTGCTCGGCATCGATCCGCGCATCGCGGACCGCGCCGCGCGCGAGCACCTGGACAGCTGCCCGTTCTGCGCGGACGCGCACGGACGTGCGCAGGCCTTCGAGACGCGCCTGGCGTCCGCGTTGAGCATGCCGGTGCCGGAAGGACTGGCCGATCGCATCCTGCTCGCCCAGCTGACCGGCGAACGCCAGCGCCAGCGCACGAGCTGGCGCCGCGGCGGCTGGATCGTGCTGGCCGCAGCGGCCTCGCTGGTCGTCGCGATCGGTCTCGTCCGGTTGCAGCGACCGGCGGCGGCGACCTTGTCCGATCTCGTCGCGGCGCATGTGACCGGTCCGGACGAGCGCGACGCGCTGCATCGGCAGGCCGCGCTGCCGGACTCGATGGTGCGTCATGCGTTCGCCGATCGCGGCGTCGAGCTGGCGTCGGTTCCGGCCGGTGTTTCCTATGTCAGCGAATGTCCGGTCGGGCCCTATCGCACGGTGCACATGGTGATGCCGCGCGCGGGCGAGCCGGTCAGCGTGGTCTATGTGACGCGGCACCGCGTGTCCGGCAGCGAAGACTTCCAGCGCGACGGACTCAAGGGCCGCGAAGTGCCGATCGGCGACGGTACGCTGGTGATGCTGGCGCAGAACAGCGACAGCTTCGGCGCGCTCGAGCGCAGCTGGCGCGACGCTTTGGAAGGCCCGCCCAAGCTCGCCGCCGCGGACCTTCCGTAGCGGCGATCAAGCCGACTCCGCGCCGATCTTCAGGCGAGGGCGGCGTCCGTCACGCCGTCGGCCGCCTTCGGCGATAATGCGCACCTTTCGCGAAGGCGCGCAGCCCATGCCCGAAGTTTCCGTCGTCGTGCCCGTGTTCAACGAGCAGGACAATATTCCGCCGCTGCTGGCCGAGATCGCTGCCGCCCTGCGCGGCCACGCCGATTTCGAGATCGTCTACGTGGACGATGCGAGCAAGGACGATTCGCTCGCCGTGCTGACGCGCGCGAAAGCGCAGTATCCGGAGCTGCGCGTGATCAGGCACGTGAGCCAGAGCGGCCAGAGCACCGCGATCCGCAACGGCGTCAAGGCCGCGCGCGGCAGTTGGATCGCCACGCTCGACGGCGACGGCCAGAACGACCCGGCCGACATCCCCAAATTGATCGCGATGCGTAACGATTCGGCCAATGCGATCAAGCTGTTCGCCGGCTGGCGCGTCAACCGCAAGGACAGCGGCAGCAAGCGCTGGGCCTCGAAGTGGGCGAATGCGATCCGCTCGCGCCTGCTGCGCGACGACACGCCGGATACCGGCTGCGGCATTAAGCTGTTCGAGCGTGCCGCATTTCTCGACCTGCCGTATTTCGACCACATGCACCGCTACCTGCCCGCGCTGATGCAGCGCGCCGGCTGGCAGGTCAGGAGCGTGCCGGTCAACCACCGTTCGCGCAGTACGGGCGTGTCCAAATACAACAATCTCAATCGCGCCCTGGTCGGAATCACCGATCTGCGCGGCGTCGGCTGGCTGATCAAGCGTTCCAAGCGCACGGCCGTCGAAGAACTATGAGGCGAGATTTCGCGGCCTTCACTTGCCGCAAGCGACTGATTCCGCTATAAAGCGCGGCTCGCTACGCCGTTCATCGCCCCTCGGGGCACGCGGATTCCGGTATGCAGTCCGCCCGCGTCGTCTGGCCGTAGCCTTTCCAGCACTGCATGGCGCATCGCCGCCGCTGGGCCGCCGCCGTCCTGGCCAAGGATGGAAAGAAGTTTCTCGAGGTTCGCTATGTCCAGAGTCTGTCAGGTCACCGGAAAGGGCGCGCAGTCCGGTAACAATGTTTCGCACGCCAACAACAAGACCCGGCGCCGCTGGCTGCCGAACCTTCACGAGCGCCGCTTCTGGGTGCCGAGCGAAAACCGCTGGGTGTCCCTGCGCGTGTCCAGCCACGGGCTGCGCACGATCGACAAGCGCGGCATCGAAGTCGTCGTCGCCGAGCTGCGCAAGCGCGGCGAAAAGATCTGAGGAGAACTGAACCATGGCATCCAAGCGCGACAAGATCCGTCTGATCTCCTCGGCCGGCACCGGTCACTTCTACACGACCGACAAGAACAAGAAGAACACGCCGGACAAGATGGAGGTCAAGAAGTACGACCCCGTCATCCGCAAGCACGTGGCTTACAAGGAAGGCAAGATCAAGTGACGTATCGGCCCGCGCGCGAGCGCGCGGCTTTGCCCGACACGTCATCCCGGCGAACGCCGGGATAGAGCGCCTCAGCCTTAGGAAAAACCCGCCCGCAAGGCGGGTTTTTCTTTGCCCGGAAGAAATCCATCGGCAGTATGTGTCGATGTCCGCCAACGACGCCTTGTTTCCCGCTCTGCTCGGCCCGCGTTGGAACGCGCTGCCGGCCCGCGTGCGCGCCCTGCATGGCGCGGAGGGCGAAGTGAGCGCCCGCGGTTGCGCCAGCGTCAGCGGCAATCCGCGCTGGCCGGCGCGCCTGTTGCGCGGAGCACTCGGCTTGCCGGCACCCTGCACGAATGTCGCGGTGGACATCACGATCAATCGCGAGGGCTTCCAGGAAACGTGGCGCCGACGCTTCGCCGGCGCACACATGGATTCGCATCTGCGACGCTCCTCCCGTCATCCGCAGGCGTTCGAGGAGCGTCTCGGCGCGGCGTGTCTCGCGTTCACGCTCGACGACTCCGACGGCGGGTTGCGCTGGGTCGCACGCGAGGTGCGCTTTCTCGGCGTGCCACTGCCGCTGCGCTGGTTCGACGGCATCGATGCGCGCTGCAGCGAACGCGAAGGCCGCTACCGGTTCGATATCAACGTCCGCCTGCCAGGCCTGGGCCTGCTCGTCGCCTATGCCGGCTGGCTGGAGGTCGTCGATGCACGATGAATCGACAGTGGGTGCAGAGGAATCGCCGATCCTCGTCTTCGATGGCGTCTGCCTGCTGTGCAGTCGCTGGGTGCGTTTCATCCTGCGGCACGATCCTGATGGCCGCTATCGCTTTGCAGCGATGCAGTCGCCGACGGGACGGTCGTTGCTCAGCCGGCACGGACTCGACCCGGACGATCCGAATTCGCTGCTGCTCGTCGAAGGCAGGCATGCCTCGACCGACAGCGATGCGATCCTGCGCGTGCTGACCGGCTTCGGCGGCGTGTTTCGCCTGCTGGCGCCGCTGCGCCTGTTGCCGCACGCGCTGCGCGACCCGGCGTATCGCTGGCTGGCGCGCAACCGCTATCGCTGGTTCGGGCGCAGCGAGACCTGCTGGCTGCCCGCCCCCGAGCACGCGGCACGCTTCCTCGACTGACACGTCGCGCACCGGTCGGGCGGACAAGAAAAAGCCCGCGCGAGGCGGGCTTTTTTTGGAACGCTCGACGGCGAAAACTCAGCCGGCTTCGCCCGCCAGGCGATAGCCCTTGAGACGTGCCGCAAACTCGGCCAGCGTGCGGATGCCGGTGGCTTCGGCCTCGTGGCACCACTGCTTGAGTCCGTCCAGCATGCCCTCGGCGTTGCGGCCGTTGCGCTCGGTCAGCGCGGCCAGGCGTGCGCGGAACTCGCACACCGTACGCAGCTGCGGATGCTTCTCGGTGAACGCGGTGAGGTGCTCGCGCGAAGACGCATCGAGCCAGCGGCCGCCATTGCCGAGCGCCTTGCGCAGCTTGCGCGGCAGCGCCGCGATGCCGGCGCCGGCCTTGCCGGCCTCGTCGCGCAGGGTCGGCGCGATGACGCCGCGGAAATAATCGCTCATCACATGGAAGCGATGCGCGAGCACGGCCTTCACGGTGTCGGTGTCCGGCAGGTGCATGTTCGGGCGCACGTCGAGCGTTGGCGCGACGCGCAGCACCTTGGCGAGACCAAACGCCTGCAACAGACGGATCATCGCCCAGCCGACGTCGAACTCGAAGCGGCGCAGCGCGAACTTCGACGAACTCGGGAACGCGTGATGATTGTTGTGCAGCTCTTCGCCGCCGAGCCAGACGCCCCACGGCGTCAGGTTCGTCGCCGTGTCGGCGGTTTCGAAGTTGCGGTAGCCCCACCAGTGGCCGAGGCCGTTGACGACGCCCGCGGCCCAGAACGGAATCCACAGCATCTGGATCGCCCACAGCGCGATGCCGACGACGCCGAACAGCATGAAGTTGACGACCATGAGCACCGCGATGCCGGCCGTGTTGTACGGCGTGTACAGCGTGCGCTCGATCCAGTAGTTCGGCGTGCCGACGCCATACTTCTCCATGTCGGCGCGGTCCATGCTTGCGGTGCGGTACAGATCGACGCCGTCCCAGAGCACCTTGTTCAGGCCATGCACCTGCGGGCTGTGCGGATCTTCCTCGGTCTCGCACTTGGCGTGGTGCTTGCGATGGATCGCGACATATTCCTTGGTGATCATGCCGGTCGAGAACCACGACCAGAAGCGGAAGAAGTTCGCGACGACCGGATGAAAATCGACGCCACGATGCGACTGGCTGCGATGCAGGTACAGCGTCACCGTGAAGATCGTCAGCTGTGTCACGATCAGCAGGTAGGCGATCCAGGTTCCCCAGGAGGCCTGGGTCAGCCCGCGCGAGGCGAAGGAAAGCAGGGTATCGAACATGATTTGGATGCTGCAGGGTAGGTGAAAACGCACTATACGCGGGCTTACATGGCACCGCCATCGCATTACGTCAAGGTTTGCGACGACGAATGTGACGCAGCCCGCACGCCGCGCTTGCCGAGGCGCAGGCTTAACCGGAACAATCGCCGCCCGTGACCGCCCCCGTCCACAGCATCCTCGCCCTGCAGCACGTCGGCCGCCATCTTGCGGGCCGCGCGGTCGTGCGCGATCTCAACCTGGAGCTCGGCGGCGGCGAAGTCCTCGGCCTGCTCGGCGTCAACGGCGCCGGCAAGACGACCAGCCTGCGCATGATCGCCGGCGTGCTCGCGCCGAGCAGCGGCAGCGTGCGGGTCGGCGGCGAAGATCTCTATGAACAGCCGGAACTCGCGCGCCGCCGCATCGGCTACCTGCCGGAGACGCCGCCGCTGCACGCGGAACTTTCGGCCGAGGAATTCCTGGCGTTCTGCGCCCGCCTGCGCGGCCTCCCGCGCGGCTCCGTGGCGGCGGCCGTCGCACGCGCGCTGGAACGCTGCGAGCTCGGCGATGTGCGCCGCCGCCCGATGGCACAGCTGTCGAAAGGCTATCGCCAGCGCGTCGGCCTCGCCCAGGCGATCCTGCACGAGCACGAGCTGATCGTGCTCGACGAACCCGCTTCGGGACTCGATCCCGTGCAGGCGCTGAAACTGCGCGAGCTGGTGCGCGGCCTCGGCGAAGACCACGCCGTGGTGCTGT
>DASWPR010000407.1:0-12507 GCA_036398455.1 Dokdonella sp. | reverse complement strand
TGCGCACGGCGGTGGTGCGGCCGAGCCAGCTCGCCGACGCGGTGCCGTGGAAGGCGCGACTGAGCGGCGACCTGGATGCGATCGTGCTGCATGCAAGCGCGGATTCGCCCGTCGATCGTTATGCATCGGCGGAAGATCTCGCACGCGATATCGACCGTTACGTCGCACACCATCCGGTGCGCGCGCGCGCACCGACGATGTCCTACCGTCTGGCCAGGCTGTTGCGGCGGCGCTGGGCCGTCGCCGCTGCCGCGGCGCTGTTTGCGCTGCTGATCGCCGGATTCACCTGGCGCCTCGTCGTCGCGCGCGATCACGCGCGCGCCGCCGAGCGGACGGCGCGGGTGCACGCCGTGACGGCCGAGAAAGTCAGCGACTTCCTCGTCTCGGTGTTCGACGTTTCCAATCCGCAGCTCAACCAGGATCGCGAGATCAGCGCCCGCGCGGTGCTCGACGAAGGCGCCAAGCGGATCGAGAGCGAGCTCCTCGGCGAGCCGCAGACGAAGGCAAAACTGCTGCGCACGCTGGCGACGGCCTATCGCCACATCGGCGCGCCCGCTCGATCGGCCGAGTTGTTCCGGGAAGCAATCGATCTCTACCTGGACCCGCGCGTCGACGATCCATTGGCGGCGGCAGCGGCATCGAGCGAACTCGCCGTCGTCGAGTCGAACGACATCCCAGGCTCCGATGCACTCTCCGACGCCCGCCGTTCGCTGGCGCTGCGCGAACGCTATGCGCCCAACGATCCGCTCGCGATGGGCGATGCCTACAACACGCTCGGCATCATCCTGGAGGCCAGGGACCAGTTCGACGAAGCGGAGAAAGCGCTGCGCAAAAGCCTGGAACTGCGACGCGCCGGTCATGCGGACCCGTCGACGATCGCTTCGTGCCTGAACAATCTCGGCCTGGTCGTCGCCAGTCGCAGCGATGCGAAGAGCGCGCTGCCTTATTTCGCGGAGGCGCTGAATCTGCGCGAGTCGTCGACCGGAACGCATTCCACCGGATATCAGAATGCGCTGGAACACTATGGAACGTACCTGGTGCGTGCCGGCGACTACGCCAGGGGCGTGCCGATCCTCGAACGCAATCTCGTGTTGTGCATCGACCTGTACGGCAACGACAGCACGCATACCGGAAGCGCTCACAACGAGATCGGTTCGGCCGTGCATGATCTCGGGCGCTTTCGCGAAGCGGCGGCGCATTATCGGGAAGCGATGCGCATCGACACGGAAAAGACCGGTGCGGACGCACCGATCCTGCCGTTGAACAATCTGGCTTCCGCCTATGAAGACATGGGCGACTACGCGCAGGCGCTGCCGCTGTTCGAGCGCTCGCTCGCATTGCGCGCGAAGACGCTGGCCGCGGACGATACGCGTGTGCTGCGCGCGAAGCAGAACCTCGCGCGCGTGCTGCTCGATCTGTACGACACCGCGCGCGCGCAGCCGCTGATCGAAGAGGCGCTCGCGGTGCTGCGCGCGCGCTTCGGCGAGAACAACACGAACACGGTGAAGGCGGAACTCACGCTCGGTGCCCTTTACAGCATGACCGGACGACATGCGGAACTGGCCGCACTGCTCGACACGCTGCACGCCGCGAAGATCGAGTTCGCGCCCCTGATGACGGCGCGCATGCACGCGCTAGAAGCGGATGCCGCCGAAGCCTCGCATGACATCGACACCGCATTGGCCGCGCGCAGGAAGGCGTGGGAGGCGATGCGCAAGGCGTTTGGCGATCAGCATCCGCAGACCGCCGAATTCGCCGTCGCCTACGCGAGCGCGCTCGCCCAGCACGCACGCGCCGACGAGGCGAGGGCGCTCGTTGCGCCCTACATCTCCGTGATCGACGCGGCCATGGTGGCCGAGGCGCCGTCGCGGCGGGCGCTCGCGCGCTGGCGCCAGTCGTCGCCTTCCGAGCGCCCGTCGCGGCAATAAAAAAGCCCGGCCTGCTCGCGCAGACCGGGCGGGTCCCGGCATCCGTGCCGTGTGGCTCCCGTTGGAGTCGGTTCCTACGCGCGTAGGGCGCGTCGATTCATCAGAAGCGGTATTCGGCGCTGACCGACAGCATGTCCGGGTCAAGCTTCAGATTGTGCTTGTCGGTCTTGTAGTAGTCGTAGTTGAGGCCGACGCTGAAGTTGTTGCTGAAGTCGTAGCCGAAACCCGCGCCGGCGTACCAGCTGTTGCTGTTGTCGTCGACGAAGCGGGCCGTCGCATCGCTGGCGAGGTAGCCGCCCTTGACGTCGGCGCGGAAGAAGCCTGCGCGGCCGCTGACGTACCAGTTGTCGGTGACGTTGTAGTGGCCGTTGACGCCGAGGTTCCAGCCCTTCACTTCGGCATTGCCGAGGCCGTTGCCGCGGAACGAATTCTTGGTGGAGAACTCGCCGAGATCGGCGTAGCCGCCTTCGACGCCGAGCAGCAGCTTCGGCGCGACCGCCCAGCGGTAACCGCCATTGATGCTGTAGCCGGTGTCGTCGTCGTCGTAGATCCCCTTGCTCAGGTTCGTCTGACCGACGTTGCCGTTGATGAAGAAGCCGCTGGTGTCGGCGGCGTGACTTGCGATGGGGAGCGCGGCAAGGCCGGTGGTAGCCAGGGCAATGGCAAGAATTGTATTTTTCATGATTTTCTACTCCAACTCTCTATGGATAAAGGGAATTCTGTGGCGATGCTTCCTGCATCGCCGAACTTCGACTGTCGCCTGCGCCTTCGGTTCGGTTTCCCTGGCGGCGCGATTAAAGTGGGATTCAGTCGCCCAATTTCAATACCGACGAGTTTACTAATAGTTCAGATAGCTGAACTCGCTGCTGCGCGGGGCTACACACCGAGGCCGCACACGCGCCGCCGGGAATCCGCTTGACATATGCGATTACACGCGTAATCTTCGACTAACGATTACAGCGGTAAACGTTCATGCGCATCAGCGAAGCGGAAAGCCAGGTCATGGAAGTGCTGTGGCGACGCCATGCGCCGCAGAGCGCGGAGGATGTCTGCGCGGCCCTCGCCGGCCAGCAGGATTGGCAGGAGGCAACCGTCAAGACGCTGCTGAATCGCCTGCTGAAGAAACGCGCGATCGCCGCCGAGCGCGACGGCCGGCGCTATCTGTATCGGCCGCTGATCAAACGTGCCGACTACGTGCATACCGAAAGCAAGAGCCTGCTCGACCGTCTCTACGGCGGTCGCGTTTCGGCCCTGGTCGCGCACTTCTCGATGCGCATGAAATTGACCAAGAAGGATGTCGACGAACTGCGCGCCTTGATCGAGGAGCTCGATCGTGAGCACTGAGTGGTTCGCTGCCCTGGCGACGATGACGCTGAGCGGTTCGCTGGCCGTCCTCGGCGTGCTCGCCCTGCGCGTGCCGATCCGGCGCGGGTTCGGCGCGCAGATCGCTTATGCGATGTGGATCGCCGTGCCGCTGGTCGTGTGCGCCGTGCTGTTGCCGGCGCCCGCGCAGCCGGTCGCCGCCTTCATGCAGATCGCGCATGTCGGCGCACCGGCGCAGGTCGTGGCCGGCCGCGTGGACGAGGCGCTCGATCCGCGGGTGCTGCTGCTCGGCGTGTGGTTGATGGGTGTGATTCTCTCCGCCGCCTGGTTCGTTGCGCAGCAGCGCCGCTATCTGCGCAGCCTCGGCCGCTTGAGCGTCGTCGGCGAGGGCGGCGACCGGCGTGTCGTGCGGTCGGAATTCGATGTCGACGGTCCCGCCCTCGTCGGCGCCTGGCGGCCGCGCATCGTGTTGCCGGGCGATTTCGAGCAACGCTACGCGGCCGGCGAACGCGAGCTGATTCTCGCGCACGAACGCGTCCACATGACACGCGGGGATGCGCGCATCAACGCCTTCGTCGTCGCGCTGCGCTGCCTCAACTGGTTCAACCCCGTGCTGCATCTTGCAGCGGCGAAGTTCCGGCTCGACCAGGAACTCGCCTGCGATGCCGCAGTGATCGCCCGCTTTCCGGAAGCGCGCCGGCCGTATGCCGACGCGATGTTGAAGGTGCAGTTGGCCGGTCAACCGCGGCAGGAGCTGCGGTTGCCGGCCGGCTGTCGCTGGCCGTCCGGCCATCCCCTCAAGGAGAGAATCGCGATGTTGAAACAACCGTTGCCGACGCGTGCACGACGCGCGTCGGGTATTGCCGTCGTCGCCGCGGCGATCGCCTGCGGCAGCTTTGCCAGCTGGGCTGCGCAACCGGCGCGGCCCGAAGCCGGCGCCACCGTGAGCGACAGTGCCGCGAGCGAAGACGTGAGCTTCCGCAGGATGCTTCCGCCCGCCTACCCGCCATCAGCGGTCGTTGCGCGCATCTCCGGAAACGTCATGCTGAACGTGCACGTCGATGCGCAGGGCAATCCGGAATCGGCTGCCGTGGACAGTGTCGAACCGCCCGAGGCAGCCATGCTGTCGGATGCGGCCATCGCGGCGGTGATGCGGTGGAAGTTCAATCCTGCGTTGCGCGATGGCGTCGCCGTCGCCGACGATGTCCAGGTGCCGGTCGAATTTCGTGTCGACGAAGACGAGGCGTCCGCCGGAGCTGCACAGCCGACGCCGGCGAAAGCGTCGACCACGATAGCCGCCAGCTACCAAAGGCTGTCTCCACCCGCCTATCCAGCCTCGTCGGTCGCCAGTGGCATCGAGGGCGTCGTCTACGTCGCGGCCGCCATCGATGCCGACGGCCATGTCGCATCGGCGTCGGTGGAGCATGCCGAACCGGTGATGGCAGGCGTGCTCGGCGATGCGGCGACCACGGCGGTGAGGTCGTGGACCTTCAATCCTGCCAGGCAGAACGGCAATACAGTTGCCAGCCGGATCGTCGTGCCGCTGCGATTCGCGCTCAGCGATCCGAAGACGGTGCCGATGGGCGCACTGCCGGCGAACGCGCTGGAGGTCATCGACGTCGTCGCCCATCCGAAAGCGGAGGACGCGACGGCCAACGCGCCGCCGCCACCCCCGCCACCGCCGCCCCCCTTGCCGCCGCCGCCATCGCCGCCGGGCGCCAACGGATCGGCCAGCTGAGTGGCTTGAATTGGCCCTTCGCAACCGGCCCTGTGCGCACACCGCACAGGGCCGCTAGAATGCGCGCCCCGCATTCCATCGGTGTCGAAGGAGCTGTTTCATGGCAGTGAAAGTCGCGATCAATGGCTATGGCCGCATCGGCCGCAACGTGCTGCGCGCGCTCTATGAGGGCAAGCGCAATGGTGAAATCCAGATTGTCGCGGTCAACGACCTCGGCGACGCCGAGACCAACGCCCACCTGACCCAGTACGACACCGCGCACGGGAAATTCCCGGGCGAGGTCGGCGTCGAGGGCGGCGATCTGGTCATCAACGGCGATCGCATCAAGGTCTGCGCCGAACGCGATCCGGCCAAGCTGCCATGGCGCGATCTCGGCGTCGACATCGTGCTCGAGTCGACCGGCTTCTTCACCAGCAAGGCGAAGGCGGGCGCGCATATTTCCGCCGGCGCGAAGAAGGTCATCATCTCGGCGCCGGGCGACAAGGACGTGGACGGCACCTTCGTCTACGGCGTCAACCACGACAAGATCAAGAGCGGCGACCAGGTCATCTCGAATGCGTCGTGCACGACGAACTGCCTCGCGCCGCTGGCCAAGGTGTTGCACGATGCGATCGGCATCCAGCACGGCCTGATGACGACGATTCACGCTTATACGAACGACCAGGTGCTGACCGACGTATTCCACTCGGACCTGCGCCGCGCGCGTTCGGCCACGCACAGCCAGATTCCGACCAAGACCGGCGCCGCCGCCGCGGTCGGGCTGGTGCTGCCGGAACTCAACGGCAAGCTCGATGGCTTCGCGATGCGCATACCGACGATCAACGTTTCGGTGGTCGACCTCGTCTTCGTCGCCAGGCGCGCGACCACGAAGGACGAAATCGACGCCGCCGTGAAGGCCGCCAGCGAAGGTGCGCTGAAGGGCATTCTCGGCATCAACAAGAAGCCGCTCGTGTCGATCGACTTCAACCACAACCCGCTGTCGTCGATCTACGATGCGACGCAGACGCGCGTGATGGACGGCACCTTGGTCAAGGTGCTGTCGTGGTACGACAACGAATGGGGTTTCTCGAACCGCATGCTCGACATGACGCTGGCGTTCGCAAAGGCGTAGGCGCGGGTTCCCGAGAAGTGCGGCCATGGATGGCCGCGCTGGATCCCACGCCGGATCGGCCGATGCGAACCCTCGGCATCGCCGGTCCGCAGCCGGCATGGACGATCGCACGGGAGCACCATGCTGCACACCTTCGCCGTCGCCAACTACCGCTCGCTGCGCGATCTCAAGCTCGCGCTGAGTCCGTTGACCGTGGTCACCGGCGCGAACGGCAGCGGCAAATCGAATCTGTATCGCGCGTTGCGACTTCTCGCACAAGCTGCGGACGGCCGTCTCGCCGAAGCGCTGGCGCTCGAGGGAGGCATTCCTTCCGTGCAGTGGGCCGGCCCCGCCAACATCCGTCAGCAGGTCAAGCGCGGCGGGCCGATCCAGGGCACGGCGAAAGGGCCGCCGCTGCGCGTGAGTTTCGGTTTCGCGGCGGATGACGTCGCCTACGAAATCGCCCTCGGCTTGCCGAAGCCTTCGTCGTCGCGTTTCGCCTTCGATCCCGAGATCAAGACCGAAACGGTGTGGCAGAAGCCGCCGCGGCGCCCGTCCACTACCTGGCTGGAACGCGAGGCGACACACGTGCGCGTGCGTGAAGCGGGCGGAACGTGGAGCCCGCTGCAGTTCGCACCGGCGGCGAACCGCTCGGTGCTGGCCGAACTCGGCGAACCCGAGCGCTTTCCCGAGCTGTTCGCCCTGCGTGAGCGCCTGCGCGGCTGGCGCTTCTACGATGGCTTCCGCACCGATGCGGAGAGTCCGCTGCGGCAACCGCGCATCAGCGTGCAGACCGGCGTGCTGGCGCATGACGGACGCGATCTCGCAGCGGCGTTGCAGACGATTCTGGAGATCGGCGACGTGCCGGCGCTGCACGCGGCGATCGAAGATGCATTCCCCGGCTCGACCTTGGCGATCCTGGATTCCGGCGAAGCGCGCCTGCAGGTCGGCCTTGCTGTCGACGGCCTGCTGCGTCCGTTGAGCGCGGCTGAATTGTCGGACGGTACGCTGCGTTATCTGTGCCTGCTTGCCGCACTCATGAGTCCTCGACTGCCCGAGCTGCTGGTGCTGAACGAGCCGGAGCAAAGCCTGCATCCGGATCTGCTGCGGCCACTGGCACGCCAGATCGCAAACGCGGCGACACGCAGCCAGGTGTGGGTGATCAGCCATGCACGCGCGCTGGTCGCTGCGCTGGAGGACATCGCAGGGACGCCGGCTGTCGAGCTCGTCCGCGATCATGGCGAAACGCGTATCGAAGGCCAGCGGCCTCTCGACGAACCGGTGTGGCCGTGAACGGCGGCGTTGCAAAATGCTGTAAACGCGGCACGGGCGACAGCCTGGCGTAGGCCGGGCGTGCTTGGATAGCCCGATCGCGTTGCGTGTACAGGTCGATGCCGAGGCCGCGTCGAACACGATGCGTTACGCCCTGGTGCCGGTCCGGCTGATCTATGGCGGCTGTTCGCTGCACGCCACGCCCTGAGGCGGTTGCGGTTCTTTCAGCGCGCCGCCAACGCCGCATAATCCTTGCGCAACAACCCATACAACGCGGTGTCCTGCACGCCGCCGCCGACGCGCCAGCGTTCGCGCAGGGTGCCTTCGCGCTTGAATCCGGCGCGTTCGACCAGTCTGCAGGAAGCCACATTGTGCGGATCGATGTCGGCCTCGATGCGATTGAGTGCGAGCGGGCCGAACGCGAAGTCAATGGCGAGGCGCAGCATTTCGCTGGCGTAGCCGCGTCCCCACAGATCGGGCGACAGCGAATAGCCGAGCACGCAGCGCGCGTGATCGCGCCGCAGGCCGAACAGCGAGCAGGTGCCGATCGGAACGTCGTCGCCCGGCAGGGTCGCGACCCACGGATAGAATTCGAGCACTTCGCGCTCGCGTGCGAGGCGCGCGATGTGGTCGATGGCCTGCTGGCGTTCGGTCCAGGGCGCGAAGCTCCAGTAGCGCATCAGGCGCTCGTCCGAATGCAGGGCGAACAAGGCATCGACATCGCGCTCGGCGAGCGCGCGCAAGTGGATGCGCGCTCCGCTCAATCGCGGAATCGGCGGAAACGAAGCGTCCTTGACGAGCCTCAATGCGCGACCAGCAAGGGCAGGTCGCTGTGCTGGAACAGGTACCGCGTGGTGCCGCCGAGCACGAGCTCGGTGATGCGCGAATGGCCCCACGCGCCCATCACGATGAGATCGCCGCCGAGCGCATGCGTCGTGTCGAGCAGGGTCGCGCCGCGCTCCTTGCCGCCGCTGAACGCGCGGAAGTCGGCGTCTATGCCGTGTCGCGTGCACCAGGCGCGCAGGTCGAATTTCGGCAGGTAGCGCAGGCCGAACGGATTCTCGACCGTGTCGCCTTCGAGCACGCTGATGCGTTCGGCGCGCAGGAGCAGCGGCAATGCGCCGCGGATCGCCAGCATCGCTTCGCGGCTCTGGTTCCAGGCGATGACGATGTGCGTGCCGATGACCGTGGAGGTGGCTTTCTCCGGCACCACCACCACCGGTGCCGCCGCGCCGAACACGGTGCGCGAGACGACGCCCCAGCCGGTCGGTGCGTCCGGATTCAACTGCGGCCGCTCGACGACCAGTACATCTGCCCAGCGCGAGGCATGGCAGAGCGATTCGACGATGTCGCCCTGCGATACCTGCCAGTCGCCCTCGAGGCCATGGGCATCGAGCAGCGTCTGCCAGTGCGGTGCGTGCTTCAGCGCAGCCTGGTACATGTGATCGACTTCGTTGACGTACAGCGCAACGGCTTCGGGTGAAGCGAACGCGACCGGCGCCAGTGGCACCACGTGCAGGCCGGTCGCCCAGGCGCCGAGGCGCCGAGCGAGCGCCAGCCCCACCTCGGACGCCGGCGTCGCGATGTCGGTGCGGCGCAGATGGATCACGAGATCGGGCACGGATCGAGCGGAGTTCGTCACGACGGCTCTCCGGAATGCGGTAGCCGCAAGCTTACGGCGATGTGAACGCCGAGTCGCGCATGGCGGCACGCGTCGCCGCCATACGCGACCCGGGCCGTACAATCGGAGCGGACCACCGGGTCGTCGGAGAGAGGAGACAACGCGATGCGAACGATCGTATCCGCCATGGCGGCGACTGCACTGCTGGCACTGGCGGCGTTCGTCCCCGCGCAGGCGGCAAAGGAACTCGACTGCAAGATGACGTTCTCGCTCGCCGGCTGGTCGGCCTTCTACAAGACTGCGTCCGGAAAGGGCACCGTCAGCTGCAGCAATGGCCAGATGCTCGATGTGTCGATCGATGCCAAAGGCGGCGGCATCACCTTCGGCAAATCGGAAATCAGCGACGGACTCGGCAGGTTTTCCGCAGTGACCGACATCGAGCAGGTGCTCGGTTCGTATGCGAGCGCGGGCGCACACGCCGGCGCGGTCAATTCGGCCGAGGCGCAGGCGTTGACCAAGGGGCCGGTCTCGCTGGCGCTTTCCGGCAAGGGGCAAGGCTGGGATCTCGGCGTCGCATTCGGCAAGTTCACCCTCAGTCGTCGCGATGGGAAGAAGGATGATTCCGATGACGAGTGATGCCGGTCGCGAACACGGCGCCTCGACACGTTGGCGGGCATCGCCGGCTTCGCAGCGCATTGCGCGATAGAGGCCGATCGAGTTGGATATTCCGGCGATGCCCGCGCCGTCCGATCGTGCCGCCGGGCGCTTGCGGGTCGTCCACCGCGGCGGCTGTCATTGCGGCCGCGTGCGTTTCGAGGTCGAGGCTCCGCGCGTGATTGCGGCGCTCGAATGCAACTGCTCGATCTGCCGCATGAGCGGCTTCGTGCATCTGATCGTACCGGCCGCGCAGTTCCGATTGATCGAAGGTGCCGCGCATCTGCGCGAGTACACCTTCAACACCGGCATCGCGAAACATCGCTTCTGCGCACACTGCGGCATCAAGGGGTTCTACATTCCGCGCTCGCATCCGGACGGCGTCGACGTCAACGTGCGCTGCCTCGATGCGGCGACGATCGAGTGCATCGAGATCACTGCATTCGACGATGCGCGCCGCGCGCAAAGCGAAGCGGCGATCGCGCATCTGTCGCGCGACGCGTGACGCTCAAAGCAGGAATGCGACGGCGAAGATACCGAGCATCGCGAAACAGACGCCGAGCTTGAGCACGGCGCCGACAACGAAGCCGAGCCACGCCCCGATACCGACTCCCGTCGCCTTGCGCAGCGTGCCGCCTGCGGCAAGTTCGCCGACGAGCGCGCCGACGAACGGTCCGAGCAGCAGGCCTGGCAGTCCGAGAAAGAGACCGACGAAGGTGCCGAGTGCGGCGCCGATGACCGCATGGCGGCTCGCGCCGACACGCTTGGCGCCGACTACGCCGGCGACGAAATCGACGGCCAGCGCAAGCACGGTCAGTATGCCGAGCACGACCAGCGTGAACGTGCCGACGTGCCTGAAATCGTCCGACCACGCCGCCAGCAGCATGCCCATGAAGACCAGCGGCACGCCGGGCAAGGCCGGCAGGATTGTTCCGGCGAAGCCGACGACGATCAGCACCGCGGCGAGTACGTACCAGAGCGTGTGCAGATCGAGCAGGGATTGGAACGCTTCCATGGGCCGCCGTCTCCGATGCGCGCCAACAGCCCGGCGCGCGCCGCTCTACTGTAACCGACGCGCGCTGCGTTGCTCGCGCCGGTGTCAGCGGCGCGAGCAACGGGCCAGGCTGGTCGCTCAGGCTCGATCGAGACGAAACTCGATCGGCACCAGCCCCCACGCTGGAATGGCCTTGCCGTTCTGCATCACCGGGCGGAAGCGTCCGCGCAGAACGGTTTCGCGCGCGGCGGCGTCGAGCTTGGCGTGCCCGGAGCTGCGCTCGATCTCGACCTGCTGCACGCTGCCGTCGCTGCCGACCAGCACGCGCAGGACCACGGTGCCTTGCTCGCGTGCCCGAACCGAAGCGGTCGGATACGCGGGCCGCAGCACGCCGTCGTAGGCGAGTTTCTGTGCGACGCCGGAAGCCGCTGCGGCGGGAGTTTGTGTGAGGGCATTGCCGCGCGCTGCCGACGGCTGCGCCGGCGCCGAAGGCTCGGTGGTGAGGGTCGGCGGCGTGGGAATCGGAGTCGGCACGGCTTCCACCACGTGCACCGGCATCGTCGGCTTGCGCGGGTGCGCCTGCGGCGGCGGAATCGGCGGCGGCGGAACCGGCAACGCCGGCGGTGGCGGGTCGCGCAGCACGACGACGGTCGGCCTGGGTATTTCGGTGGGATTGATGCGCGACACCGCCCACGGCGCCGCCAGCAGGGCGAGTGCGATCAGATGCGCGGCGAAGCTGCCGCTCCAGGCGCCGACGCGGCGCCATTCCCATTCCCGGCCCAGATGCAGATGCACAGCGCTCACGGCGTTCTCCTCGTTGGAAAGAACGATCTGCAACGTGCCGGCGCATGGCTCGGGGTTGTGCGTTTGCAGCATGTAGATGCGCAGGACGAGTTCGGGAGAAATTCCCGAGCCCTCGGTTATGATCGACGGCCACACGGCTGTCATGCAGCGAGGTCGGATGCGCCAGCGCGCGATGCACCCCAGGCGCCACGCCGTCAAGGCGAATGAGGCGCGCGCGCAGCCGAATCCTCCCTTCGCGCGGAGTGCGCGAGCGGTCTGTCTCACAGCATGCGCGTCGCTGTTGGCAGCCTGTGCGCACTACGAACCGCGTCCGCTGCCGCCGCAGGAATCCGCGCATGCGTTCGCCGCGCGCCGGCTTGAGGCGCCCGAGTTGCGCGATCGCGTACAAGGCGTGCTGCCGGCGAGCGCGGGGACGTGGCCGCCATCGAACTGGAATCGTGCGGATCTGCTCGCGGTCGCCCTGGTGCAGAACCCCCAGCTCGCCGTCGTGCGCGCGCAAGTGCAGGAGGCTCTGGCGAAGGAAACCAGCGCCGGCGAAACGCCGAATCCGGATCTGACCTTGCAATCGGAATACGCGCGCGACGAGGCGCATCCCTGGCTGTACGGACTCGCGTTCGATTTCCTGTTGCGGACGCCGTCGCGGCGACGCCTGGAGGTCGGCATCGCGCAGCTGGCGACGGCGAATGCGCGCTGGCAGGTCGTCGAGCAGACATGGACGGTACGCCATGCGCTGACCAATGCGCTGAGCGATGCGCAATACGCGCGTCGGCGTGGCGAGCTGCTCGACCGTCTCGTCGACGCGCAGCAGCACCTGCTGTCGTTGCAGGAGCGGCGCATCAAGGCGGGCGAGGACGCTCCCGCCGAACGCATCGTCGCGCGCTCCGCGCTGCTTGAGATCGAGCAGCAGCGCGCGCAGGCACGCGCCGATGCGGCAACGGCGCAGGCCGCGCTTGCGGCCGCGCTCGGCATGCCGTCCGAGGCGCTCGATGGCATTCGCGTCGAATGGTCCGATTGGGGGGCGCCGGCGGCGGTCGACGCGGCGACGCTGCAGGATGGGCGCGAGCGGGCGCTGCTGTCGCGCGC
>DASWPR010000406.1:0-10363 GCA_036398455.1 Dokdonella sp. | reverse complement strand
ACACCTGGCCGACCGGCGCGACGATGCCTGCGCGATAGATCAGCGCGACGCGGATCGCATCGGTGCCGAGGGTGCCGCCGGTGCTGACGAACGTGTACGCGTGCGTGCCGCCGCAGCGCGCATTCACCGCGCCGAGCAGGTCGGTTATCGTGGCGCTCGCGCTGGTGTTCTCCAGCTCCATCAGGCCGGCCACATCGGGATCGAGCGTGCACAGCACGATCGATGCGCGCTCACGCTGGCGGTTCAACTCCGCCACGCTGTCAGCGCCGCGGCAATCCTGCCCGCCGCCCGGGCCGCACGGACCGGAGGAGGAACTCGAGGTCGTATCGATCGTGGTGAAGTAGTTGAGCAGGTTCATGCCGGCGGCCTTGATCGCGCCGCCGACCGCGGGTGCCGCGGTCGGGCGCGGATTGGCGACGGTGAACGTGGCCGGCGAGGCCTGCACCGGACGCACGCGCCACGCGTCGGTGCCGCTGACGCCGGAGAACGACCAGTGCAGCACGCCGGTGAGGTTGTGCACCTCGTCGCCGCCGCGGAAGAAGTCGACGCCTTGCGTGCCTACCGACAGGCCGCCGCTGGCGCGCGGGTAGTACAGATACTGCTGGCCTTCCGGCAGCGTCAGCGACCCGTTCTCCGCGTCATTCTCGTCATCGAGGATCACGCGGCTGCGCGCGAGCGTATCGAGATACGCGGCATAGCCGGCCACGCTCGGCGACTGGAACTCGGTGAACTGGCGCGGCCGCTCGTTCGGGTAGAGCTCGATCTGGCCGTAGCGCGCCTGCTCGAAATACTCGGAGACGAGCAGCGTGTCGGCATAGGTCACCAGCATGCCTTCGCGCGCCTCGTAGAACGCGTCGACATCGCCGCTCACCGGCAGTTCGATCGGCGTCGGCGTGACGTCCGCGAGGTGGTTGCCGGCCTCGGTCACGCTGACGTTCGACGCCGTCGTCGCATTGATCTCGGTCATGCCGAAATATTCGGTGACGGTGCCGCTGACGCGCACGCGCTGGCCTTCCGCGACCGCGGTCGGACAAGCCCCGCAGTAGACGAAGATGCCCTCCGACGTCGCCGGATCCGCATCGGCGTCGGTGTCTTCTTCCTGCAGGAAGAACCCGGACAGCTTGTCGGCGCCCTGGAAGTCCGCAGTGACGACGCCTTCAACCGAGACGACCGTACCGGCGGGAATCGGTGTCGCATCGCCGCTGCCCTGCACGTCGTGGATTTTCAGCGACTGGAAATCGTCGTTGACGATCGTGCCGATCGCCGTGCCGCGCACGACCCCCGCGCCGCTGACATTGCCGACGACGACCGAGAACACTTCGTTCGGCTCCGCCGTCGTGTCGCCGTTGACGACCACATCGAAGGTATAGGTGCTGCTGCCCGCGGGGATCGTCTGCGCGGTCAGCGATCGGCTCGCGTAGTCGGCCGGGGCCACCGCGCTGCCGTCGGCGGTCGCGATGTCGAAGCTGACGCCGCCGGCCGGAGCGGGTCCGGGCAGGCTGACGGTGAACGTGAACGTCGTGGTGCCCGCGTCGCCCTCGTTCTTCGAGACGTCCGCGATGCTGAGGCCGATCGCGCCGCCGGTGCCATGCGGCGTGAGCGAGACGTCGTCGATCGCCAGGCCGTGATCGGAGCCGGTGTTGTCCGGATCGAACCAGCGCAGCATCACTTCGGTGCCGTTCGGAATATCGAGTCCGGCGATCGTGAAGCTGCGTGCCTGCTGGTTCGCCGGCAGGTTGCCGTTCAATGCGCCGGCCGTGCCGCCGGTCACCGGACTGGTGAAATCGAGCGCCGTGACGGCGACGCCGGCCGACTGGAATTCGGCCAGGCTGCCGCTCACCGCCGGGCTGCCGATCAGGTACGAGAACGCCGCGGTCTGCGCCGTCGCGGCGCTGTTGCGCCATTGTTCGCCGGTGTAGGAAACATCGAGCGAGGTGATCGTCGCGCCGGTATCGTTCTGCAGCCGGACTCCGTAGAAGAAGCTGCCTGCCGCGGCGCCGCCCGAGCCGATCGTGCCGAGTGCGCGATCGCTGTCGCCCGTCGCGCCGTAGCTGTACAGATTGCCGGCATTGCTGGCGCCGTTGTCGGCGACGATCGTCGTGCCGGTGCCGGTGCGTGCGAGGTACCAGCCGGGGATCGTCGCGTTGTTGCTCCACTGCGCCGAACCGCTCGCAGGCAGCACGTTGAAATTCTGCGCATACGGCGTATCCAGCGCGGTCAGTGCGACTTGCGCCTGTGCCGATGCGGCGAACGCCGCCAGCAGCAGCGCCGACAGCAGGCGGTGGCATGCGAACGCGCGCAAATGCACGCGACGACGAACGGCACGCGCGCAGGGCGAGCCCGGAAGATCGATCGAGATCACGAATTTTCCCCCAGTCATGAAGACGCGCGGGCGCACCACGCGACGTCGATGAAAATTCTCGCGGCGTGCCGCATCGCCCAACGCGGACGGCATCGCCGATGCGGCTCGCGCCGCGGGCGGGATAGTCGCGTGGACGCGCGACAGCGCGATGACAGCGCGCCGGCGCGTTACGCCGGTCAGTACAGGGAGTGATGCCGGCGCGCGCGTGCAGCGCCGGCGGCAACGGCCACGATCAGAGTCCGCTGGCTGCCTGTGCCACCGCGCGGAACAACGCACGCCCCTTGTTCATCGTCTCTTCCCATTCCTTGGTCGGATCGGAATCGAACACAACACCGCCGCCGGCCTGGACGTATAGACGTCCATCCTGGATAACCGCGGTGCGGATGGCGATCGCCGTGTCGGCATCGCCCCACCAGCCGATGTAGCCGATCGCGCCGGCGTAGATGTTGCGCTTGTGCGGTTCGAGGTCCTGGATGATCTCGATCGCGCGGATCTTCGGCGCGCCGCTGACGGTGCCGGCCGGGAACGTCGCCTTCAGCACGTCCATGTAGGAGAGCCCGTCGCGCAGTTCGCCTTCGACCTGGCTGACGATGTGCATCACGTGCGAATAGCGCTCGATCACGAAGCTCTCGGTCAGGCGCACGCTGCCGGTGCGGCTGACGCGGCCGACGTCGTTGCGGCCGAGATCGATCAGCATCAGGTGTTCGGCGCGCTCCTTCGCATCGGCGAGCAGTTCCTGCTCCAGCGCGAGGTCTTCGGCCGGCGTCTTGCCGCGCGGACGCGTGCCGGCGATCGGGCGCACGACGACCTTGCCTTCCTTCAGCCGCACCAGGATCTCCGGCGACGAGCCGACGATCTGCGTCTTGCCGAGATCGAGGAAATACATGTACGGCGAGGGATTGAGCGCACGCAGTGCGCGATAGACATCGACCGGGCGCGCGCGGAACGGCACCGACAGGCGCTGCGACGGCACCACCTGGAAGATGTCGCCGGCGCGGATGTACTCCTTCGCCTTCTCCACCAGCGTCTCGTATTCCTCGCGCGTGAAACTCGACTTGAAGTCGGCTTCCTCCAGCGCCTTCGGATCGAGCACATCCGGATAGCCCGAACCGGAATGACGCAGGCGGAACGCGAGTTCGTCGAGCCGGCGCTGCGCGCGCGCATACGCCTGCGGCTGCGCCGGATCGGCGTGCACGATCAGGTACAGGCGGCCCTTGAGGTTGTCGAACACCGCGACTTCCTCGGACAGCATCAGCAGCGCATCGGGCGTGCCGAGCAGGTCGGGCTTGTCGGCGCGCGCGAGGCGCGGCTCGATCCAGCCGACCGTCTCGAAACCGAAATGCCCGACGAGACCGCCGGTGAAGGCCGGCAGACCTTCCAGCTGCGGCACCTTGAACGTGGCGCGGATCGCTTCGATGTGCGCGAGCGGATCGGCCAGCTCGCGCGTTTCGACGACTTCGCCGAGATCCTCGATCGTCAGCGTATTTCCACGCAGCGCATAGACGCGCCGGCACGGCAGGCCGATGATCGAATGGCGGCCCCAGTTTTCGCCGCCCTCGACCGACTCGAACAGATACGCATACGGACCATCGGCCAGCTTCAGATACACCGACAGCGGCGTGTCGAGATCCGACAGCACCTCGCGCGCCACCGGGATGCGGTTGTAGCCTTGCGCCGCCAGCGCGTTGAATTGGTCCTGGGAAATCATCGAATCGCGCGCGTCGTCGGCAAGGCCGCTGAAGATAGCAAGCTTGCGCCGCGCGCGTCAGCCGTCGAAGCCGTCGGCGAAGAGGATTTCGCGCACGCGCACGCCCGCTTCGCGCACGATGTCGTAATCGCTGCCGCCGGGCGGATCGCCGCGGCCCCAGTACAGCTCGACGGTGTCGGCCGAGCCGTCCAGCAGCGGATGCGGCTCGACATCGTCCGCATCCGCGCTGTCGGTGACGGCCAGCGCGGGCTGCCACGTCACGCCGTCGAGCGAACGCCGTACCGCGATATCGAACTGGTTGCCGGCCACGCGAATCCAGAACAGCGCGAACGCACCGTCCGGCATCACCACCGGCAGCGAGTCGTGGTGGTTGCCGTCGACGGCGAAGTCCTGCGGCGCGCCGCTCCAGTCGTGCACGTCCGTCGTGGTCTTCACCCTCATCGAAAGCACGCTGCTGCCGACCTGGTAGCTCGCCAGGTACAGACCGTCGCTGTCGCGATAGGCGATGCGCGGCAGCTGGCTGGCGGTCGCGATCACCGTGCGCGCGGTGTCCCAGGTCACGCCGCCGTCGCTCGACTCGGCAACGTAGCTGCCGCTGCCGAGGCGCTGGTAGCTCATCGTTAGCGTGCCGTCGGCGTGGCGGATCACGTGCGGGTTGATCTCGCCGCCGGTCGCCCAGCCGAGGTCGAGCTGCGCCTGTTCGCTGAAGGCGATGCCATCGGTGCTGCTCGCGCGCCAGATGCGAAAGCTCGACGATGCGCTGGCGCCTTTCAGATAGAACAGCACGTAGTTCGATGGCCCGAGCTGCAGCAGGGCCGGATGGCGTTCGTTCGCCGCCGTCGCGATGATCGCGGCGGGTGGGCTCCAGCTGGCGCCGCCGTCGCTCGAACGAGTCAGCCAGAGATCGCCATACGTCGACGTCGGGTCGAGCCGCTCGAACACGACGATGCGCGCGCCGTCGTCGCTCGATCGAATCACCGCGGCCTGGTAGTCGAGCGCTGCGCCGTCGGTGACCCGCTGCACCTGCGCGCGGGCGTGCGGCGCAAGAAGCGCGAATGCCAGCACGGTACCGCGAAGGGCCGCTGCGAAAGAGTGAACCGGCATGCGAACCGTCCCGGCGGTACCGCTGGTTGCGAAGCGGGAGTATACGACTGCCCCGCAATGGCCCGGCTCAGTGGGCGGGCGGCGGGTCCCGGGCGTCGTCGCCTGCCAGCGGCGTGGTCGATGCGTTGGTCCGTGCCGACGGCGACACCGGCAGCGTCCTGACCTGCCCGACCGTCACGTTGCCGGTGATCTTGCCGAGCATTTCCGACAACTCCGTTTTCCTGTCGCGGACGTAGGTCGTACCCATGATCGGCTGGCCATCGCCGGCAGACACGTAGACCTGGTACGGTCCACCGGGCATGCCGCGATTGATCGAATCGTTCATGTCGCTCTGGAAGCGCGCCAGCGCCCGCGGCAAGGCCACGTCGTTGCCGTACTTCGCCGCAAGCGTCGCGTAGGCGTCATCGGCGCGATGGCGCTGCTCGTCGCTCAACTCGGCATTGGCGGCGCTCAGCGCACGCTCCGCCAGGTCGCCGTGCGACTCGGCCGCGATGCGGAACCAGGCCGTGCCGAGCACCTTGTCCTGCGCCACGCCGATGCCGTTGAACAGCATGACGGCGGCGTTGTACTGCGCGATCTTGTCGCCCCAGAAGCCGGACAGCTGATACATCTCCAGCGCGGCCCGGTAGTCCTTCTTCTTGACGTAGAACTGC
Source organism: Dokdonella sp. (assembly GCA_036398455.1). Taxonomy (GTDB): domain Bacteria; phylum Pseudomonadota; class Gammaproteobacteria; order Xanthomonadales; family Rhodanobacteraceae; genus Dokdonella_A. Next base: position 4,536 of record DASWPR010000406.1, on the reverse strand, counting down.
GCCTTCTGCTCGAAGTATTTGCCGGGCAGAAGATTGCTCTCTTCGTCGAGAACGCCGAGCCGGGCCTGGCCGGCACACGCGCTGCCCGCGACGCCCACCGCCACAATGAATGCCACTGCGATGCGAATGTAGCCGGACATGGCTGTCTCCCGCGCCTGGATCGCGCACGATGTTACGCCGATCACTGCAGCCCGCGTTGCATCCGTTGCCGGCTGAACGGAATTTCATGTGGCCGCTGCGGTGAGCGAGCGTCGCGACATCCCCTCCAGCCGCAGCGAGAACTCGACGCCGCCCGCGTCAGGCAGGTTGCGCGCAGACACCGTGCCGCGATGCACCTCGGCCACCAGGCGCACCACGTAGAGGCCCAGCCCGAGATGCGGCGCCTCGCCGCCGCGCGCGCTCTTCTCGCGCATGCTGACCAGCGAATCGAACAAGCGTTCCTGCATCGCGACGGGCAGCGCCGGGCCGGAATTCGCCGCGCGGATCATCGCGGCGCCGTCGTGCCGCGCCAGCGAAAGCGCGATCCAGCCAGCCTCCGGCGTGAACGAGCAGGCGTTGTCGAACAGCTTGTCGAGCGCCTGCGCGACCAGATCCGGCGCGCCGTGGAACGGCACCGGCGCAGTAGGCAGCTCGACGCGCAGCTCGCGCGGCGCCGCCAGCGAGCGATAGCTTTCGGCGCAGCCGGCGACCAGCGCGCGCAGGTCGAAATCCTCCGCTTCGGCCGAGGCGATCGCGCGTTCGACGCGGTTCGCCTCGCTCATCGCGCGTACGATCGCGCCGAGACGGTCGGCGCCGTCGCGCGCGCGCGCCAGGTACGAGCGCGCCGAGGCGGAAAGCTCCTGGTGGTCGAGGTTGTCGAGTGAGGACTTGACGATCGCCAACGGCGTATTCAGCTCGTGCGACAGCTTCGATGCGAGCGTGCGCAGATACTCGGTGTACGCGCCGACCTCGTCGATCAACTTGCCGAAACTGCGCGCGAGATCGCCGAGCTCGTCCGGCGCGTCGACCAGCGGCAACGGGCCGTCCAGACGTCCGGACGTCCGCACGGCTCTATCGGCCGCGTTGCGCAGCTTGCGGATGCGGAACGACAGCGTCGCGCCGAACACGAGCAGGATCGCCCCGGCGACCGCGAGCGCGGCAAGCGTCGCGCCGGCAAGACCCGCCAGCGCGCGATTCGCCAGCAGCTGCAGTGCGCGGTTGGCCTGTTCGAGCAGCAGCACGCCATGCACGGCGCCGGCATCGCGCAAGGGCACGGCCGCACTCAGCACGACCACGCCGGGCTGGTCGGCGGAGCGCCAGCTGGTCGCGGCGACGCCGGAAAGAGCCTGCCATACCTCGGGCGCATCGATCCGCGGCGGATCGCCGGCCAGGCTCGCCGAGCCGCCCAATGCCGGCGCGATGAGGCCGCGGTAGATCAGGTTGGCGAGCCAGCCGGCGTCGTCGGCACGCTCGGCCGCCGGCGCGGCCAGGCGGCCCGCTGCCGCGACCAGCCAGCCGTCCGCAGCGATGATGCGTGCGCGTTCGTGCTCGGGCACCAGCGGCTGCAACGCTTTCGCCGCGGCGTCGTCGTAGGCGAGCACGCTGCGCGGCTCCGGATTGTCCGCACCGGGCTGCGCCGCGTCGTAGGCGCCGATGCCGATGCGGTCGGCGGCGATGCCGCGCGGCAGGCGCAGTTCGATGCGGTAGCCGGAACCATCTTCCTGCAGCACGCCGGCGAGCCGGTCCGGCAGCAGCGTGCCGTCGCCGAGCGCGGGCGCCTCGAAGCTGCCGGGCGCCGCGCTCGACAGCAGGTAGCGGCGCGTCTGGTCTGCCTGCGTCAGGACCAGGGTCACATGATCGCTGGAGGCTGCGCGCGGGTCGGCCGGATCGACGCGCGTGCGCGTGGCGTCGCGAACTTCGGCGAGCAGATAGGAAAGGCCATCCTTGCCCTGCGCAAGCGTCACGCGCAGTTTCTGCGCATCCTGCGCAGGCCCGATCGCCTGTGCATACGGCCGCAATGCGGACCAGTCGTCGGCGTAGCCATCGACCGCGATCGCCTCGGCGGTGCGATGCGAATACAACACCGCGGCAGTGGCGGGCAGGTCCAGCCGGCGCGCATCGAGCACCTTCGCCAGCATGCCGGCCGAGGCGAGCAAGGCCTGTTCCTGCCCTTGCCGCAGCAGGGATTCGGTCTGCCGGATGAACTGCCAGCCGGCCCACGGCAACGCCAGCGTCGACAGGGCGACCAGCAGGAGTTTGAAGCGCAGGGACATGGGTTCGGGCCGGGAACGGGGAGTGGGAAATCGGGAATGGTGAAAAGCCGAGAATGGCTTGCGCAGCTGCCGCCCGAGCGATCCGGCTTCCTACCTCATTCCCTATTCGCCATTCCCTATTCCCCGCTCTTCCACCGATAGCCGGCGCCGTGCACCGTATCGATCGCGTCGAAGGCGGGGTCGATGGCGATGAATTTCTTGCGGATGCGCTTGATGTGCGAGGTGATCGTGGCGTCGTCGACGACGACCTGCGCGTCGCGCATCAGCTGGTCGCGGCTTTTCACGTGGCCGGGGAAACGCACCAGCGTGTGCACCATCCAGAATTCGGTGACCGTCAACGGCACGTCGATGCGCTTCCAGGTCACGCGCATGCGTTCGGTTTCGAGCGCGAGCGGACCCTGCGCGATGATGCTGTCCGCGGTGACCGGCTTGCGCAACGCTTCCATGCGACGGAACAGCGCGTTGATGCGCGCGGCGAGCTGATGCAGCGAGATGTCCTTGGCAAGGTAGTCGTCGGCGCCGAGGCGCAAGCCGGAGATCACGTCGAAATCCGAATCGCGCGCAGTCAGGAACAGGATCGGCAGCGCCGGCGCGCGCGTACGCAGGCTGCGGCAGAGTTCGAAGCCGCCTTCCGGCTCGTCGCCGAGGCCGACGTCGATGATCACCAGTTCCGGCAGGCGCTGCGCGAATGCGGTTTCCGCGTCGCCGCGCGAGGCGTAGCCGCGCACGTCGTAGCCGAGCCGCGTCAGCGCTTCGGAATAGTTGGCGCGGATCAGCGGCTCGTCTTCGACTATCGCGATGGTGCGCGGCATGGCGGCATCCTGCAGGGTGAATGCGGCCAGCTTACGCAGCGCGTGCGCGCCAGCGCAACGGCCGCAACCGCGACGTCAGCGAATTGACAGAGCTCGTCGCCAGCGCGCCCGCTGGCGCACTGCGCCGGCGCTCCGCGCCGCGCTGGAATGCATCCCAGCCCCGACGATGGAGTTTCGCGATGGATCACAAGCCCGCCAATCCGAATGACGAACTGTATGCGCGCGAACCGATGCGCGTCGTATTCGCGCTGTCCGCGCTGCTGCTCGGCCTGCTCGCCGCGCTGCACCCGTGAGGATGCCCGTCATGGACCGCACCGCCCGCTTTCCTTCACGCCCGGGTCCGGCCTGCGCCTGCCGCGATCCGATTCCGGACGCGCTGGCCGAGTCGCTCTGGCTCGGCGGCGAGGCGATGGTCGCGCCGGCTTGCTCCTACGACCCTTACATCGCCGAGCGCGTCGCGCGCGATGAAGAACCCGATCCGAGCTGGCGGGCGCTCTGACAGCGCGCCGATGCGGCCGACGGCTTTGCTGCACCCGCGCCGGGCTTGCCCTTAACCCCTCCTGGGCCCGGCGCGGTCTTTTGTTTCCGCGTCGCGCAGGCGCGAATCAGACGCTCGCGATCTCCGCCTGCATCTTTGCAATGACCGCGGCGTAGTCTTTCTCGTTGAAGATCGCGGAGCCCGCGACGAAGGTGTCGGCGCCCGCACGCGCAATCTCCGCGATGTTGTCCGGCTTCACGCCGCCGTCGATCTCCAGACGGATCGGCAGACCGGTCGCGTCGATGCGCGAGCGCGCCAGCCGCAGCTTGTCGAGCGCTGCCGGAATGAAGCTCTGCCCGCCGAAGCCGGGATTGACCGACATGATCAGCACCAGATCGAGCTTGTCGATCACGTAGTCCAGATACGACAGCGAGGTCGCCGGATTGAACACGAGACCGGCCTTGCAGCCGGAATCCCTGATCAGCTGGATCGTCCGATCGACATGCTCGCTCGCCTCCGGGTGGAAGCTGATCAGCGAAGCACCCGCCTTGGCGAAATCCGGCACGATGCGGTCGACCGGCTTGACCATCAGGTGCACGTCGATCGGCGCCTTCACGCCATGCTTGCGCAGGGCCTGGCAGACCAGCGGGCCGATCGTCAGGTTCGGCACGTAGTGGTTGTCCATCACATCGAAATGGACCCACTCGGCGCCGGCGGCGACGACCGCATCGACCTCTTCGCCGAGGCGGGCGAAGTCGGCCGAGAGGATCGAAGGCGCGATCACGGGCGATTGTTTGGACATGTGGAGTTCTCCCCAGGAATACGTGGACACGACGCGTGGCGGCGCGGGCATGAAGAATCCGGCTGCGCGCAGTCTGCCACAGCGTCCTTGCCGGCGAGAACGCTGCGGCAAATCGCGCGCGCCCGGCGGCCCGTGTTCAGCGAATCCCGCGCTCGCCCTTGATGCGTTCGTAGGCCGTATTGATGTCGCGTG
>DASWPR010000405.1:0-26890 GCA_036398455.1 Dokdonella sp. | reverse complement strand
TGCAGCTTGCGTTCGACCAGCCGATCGGCGGCATGGCGAACCAGCTCGTGGTCGGGCTGGACTACACCAACGGACGGCTGAGCTACAACTCGAGGCTCGAAGTCGCCGTACTGCAGCCCAACCTCGTCACCACGGCGAATTCCGGCATCTTCATTCCGGACGACGGCCTCGACGTGAAGAGCCGTACGCGCAGCACCGGCCTGTACGCGACCGACACCCTGTCGATCACCGACAAGCTGGCGTTGACGCTGTCCGGCCGCGGCAACCACACGCGCACCACCATCACCGATCCGACCGGAGTGAATCCCGATCTCGACGGCAAGCACAGCTTCTCCCGCTTCAATCCGGCCGCGGGCATCACCTACCAGTGGAATCCGGCGCTCAATTTCTACGGCGGCTACAGCGAGTCGACGCGCGCGCCGACGCCGGTCGAACTGACCTGCGCCGATCCGGATGCGCCGTGCAAGCTGCCCAACCAGTTCGTTTCCGATCCGCCGCTCAAGCAAGTGGTTGCCAAGAGCTGGGAAGCGGGGCTGCGCGGCGTGTTTGCCGACGACGGCCGCGGCGATCGGGTGAACTGGCATCTCGGCCTGTTCCGCACCACCAACGCCGACGACATCCTGTTCCAGTCGACGGGTGGCACGCAGTCGAACGAAGGCTTCTTCGCCAACGTCGGCGATACGCGCCGGCAAGGCGTCGAGGCGAGCCTGTCCGGCACGTTCTGGGACAAGCGCATCAGCTGGTATGCGAACTACACCTACCTGGATGCGACGTACGCGACCAGCTTCCTCGAGAACAGCGCCAACCATCCGGACGCCGACGACGATGGCCTGATCTTCGTGAAGAAAGGCAACCGCATTCCGAGTCTGCCGAAGAGCAGTTTCAAGCTCGGCGCCGATTTCGCCGTGACGCACGCGTTCAGCGTCGGTGGCGACGTGATCGCCAACTCGGGCCAGTTCCTGCGCAGCGACGAGGCGAACCTGCTCGGCGAGACCGGCGGCTACGCGCTGCTGAACCTGCGCGCGAACTACGTGTTCAACGAACACTTCAGCGTATTCGCACGCGCCGACAACGTGTTCAATCGCCGCTACGTTACCTTCGGCACGCTGGGCGATCCGGGCGAAGTGTTTCCGGACTTCGACGATCCGCGCTTCTACGGACCCGGCCAGCCGCGCGCCGGCTGGATCGGATTCCGCGTCGCGCTTTGAGAATGGCAGTCGGCGCGAATGGCAGGGATGCCATTTGCGCAGGGATCAGCGTGAATCGAGTCGCTGGGGACAGCGGGGGCACAATGCAGCCTGTACGAGTCGCAATCGCCGACGACCATGCGGTCGTCCGCTCGGGTTGTCGCCGCTTGCTGGAACTCGAGGAAAGCATCCGCGTGGTCGCGGAGTTCGCGACGGGCGACGAAGCCTGCGCGTGGCTCGACCGCTGCGAGGCCGACGTGCTGGTGCTGGACCTGTCGATGACGGGCATGAGCGGGCTGGAGACATTGAGGCACGTGCACAGCCACACGCCCGCGGTGCGCGTTCTCATCTTCACCATGCACGACGCGCCGCATCTGGTATCGCAGGTGCTCGACAACGGCGCCGCCGGCTACGTGACGAAGAGCAGTCCGCCCGGGCTCCTGACCGAAGCGGTGCTGAGCGTTGCGGAAGGGGGCAGGCCGATCTCGTTCGATGTGCTGGGCGACTTCGAGAAGATCGACAGCCAGCATCTTCCGCACGCGCGACTGACGAAAACCGAGCTGGCCGTCTTCCTCTCCTTTGCGCGCGGCCTCAGCGTGGACGAAGTGTCGAGCGCGCACGAACTGGTGTTCAAGACGGCGGCGAACTACCAGGCGCTGCTGCGACGCAAACTGGGTCTGCGCAGCTCCCTGGAAATGTACCGCTACGCAACCCAGCACGGCCTGATCGAGCCGGACGAAAGTCAGCCGCTCTAGCGGGAACCCGGGCCTCGGCGAATGCATCGGGAACGGATGCGCCGAGTCGATTCTCACCGGGCGGACGGGGTCTGCATCGAACGACGTGTCGCACCAGCGCGCCGATGCGCGCGTCCACGCCGCCGTCGCCGGCCTGGAGCGGCGCTTATTTTCCAGACAGGCGTCGCAGATTCGAACGCGCGCGCTTGCGGTAGGGTTCGATGCCGACGTTCAAGCCATCGAGCATCGCGTCACAGCCCAGCGTGGACGCACGCGCCGCCACGTCGATCGGCGAATGTTTTTTCGGTTGCCACATCGCAGCCAAGGTCAGCGATGCGAGCTGGTTGCCTAGGCGCAGTCCGGCGAATGCCATGGCAGTCAAGGACTCGGAAGACGCGGCCACCTTCTCCTGACTCATGCGACGAATTTCCGATCGCGTTCTTCGATCGGGCGGGAGTCCGCCCTTGGCGACTTTTCCGAGCCGGATGCCGACAACGGCCGGCGCGCAGAGCGACAAGTCGAGCAGCTGGCGGGCGAGCTGGTTCTGCTTTCTGGCAGTCTTGCGAGCCATGTCGTTTTCCGGTTGCGCAGCGGCCCCACCGTAGCACGATGGTCGGACGAAGGTCGTACGCATCGACGTATCGACCTCCGTACGAGGCAGACATTTGCGCGACGCCACGATGGATTGTCCAGCAGCGTGGCCGCGCTGCCGGTGAAGTGCGTACCCGCCGATTGGGCCTGGCCGCCGGGCTCGCTCGTAACCACTCGTAACCACTCTTAATCACTGGGATCCGCAGGCGATGCCGTGCGGCGCGAGATGATGACGTCGCAGGCATCGGTGCGCCGCATGAGCAGCGTCACTCATGCCGTCCAGCCGGCTGCAGCCGCTTCACGCCTCTCAGCATCCTGTCGATTCGATTGCGCGCATACGCATACAGATCGCCGGTCATCGTCTCCAGCATCGGGGCGGTCTCGCCGTTGAACCATAGCCAGAATCCGGCGTCGGACAACGCACCCGCCCGCTTCCCGACCTCAGCTTCGATACGGTCGAGTTGGGCGCTGATGGCCGCGTGGCGGGGCATGCGACACGGTCAATCGATCGACTTCGTTTCGCGCCGGGAACAGCTGGCAATCCTGGCAATCATCGACGCGAATCCGATCAGTGCGACGGCGGAAATACGATCTCCGGGCAGAAGCGTTCGAGATGGGCGCGGCGGCTGAGACACCATGCTTCGCGCAGCTGCCGATATTCCGATTCCTGTCCGCATTGGGCACACACGAGGCGACTGTCGATCGGGAGCGCACGCTCGATCGCGGATTCGGCGGTGCACAGCGGGCAACGTAGTTTGATCTGTCCGCCAGGCCGCGGTGATGCTTCTATTTCCTGCAGGAAGATCAAAGAACTCCGGGTCATTCGACCGATGAACTCCAACGAGGTCATGGCGCTCTCCTGATGGAATCGCAGTATGCGCACGACGACCTGAACCGCGTGAATTAACTTGTTAAATATTCAACAAATTAATAGATATACCCTTGCTGGACGCATGCGGCCGCGCGCGCATCCCCGGGTCGACGCAGCACGACGGCCGATTGGATTTGCATGTCCGCTGCAGCTTTTGCAGCGCTTCAATCGGCGGTGCGCAGGGCTTGCGCGGCGCGATGGCGGCGCAGCTCGCGGAACGAAACAAGCCGGTAGCGCTGGTCGTCCCACAGCGCCAGCGGCACGCAGCCCAGGCTCTGCCGAAGCGTCAGCCGGCCGATGTTCCTCAACGCGGGAAAATCCTTCAGCACCGAGGGCAGCCGGTAGGAAGGAATTCGACTCGAAAGATGATGCACGTGATGGATGCCGATGTTGGCGGAGAACCAGCGCAGCACCTGCGGAAGATCGTAGTGCGAGCTGCCGCGCAAAGCGGCTTCGTGCACGTCCCACTCGGCCGGCTCCGCCCAGAACGTGCGCTCGAACTGATGCTGCACGTAGAACAGCCAGACGCCCGCGGTCGCCGCCAGCATCAGCGTGGGGATTTCGACCCAGAGGAAGGTTCGCAGGCCGACGATGCCGATGAGGGCGGCGCTCACGGCGATGATGCCGAGGTTGGTGATCATCGTGCTCAGCCACGGTTCCCAGCCGTTGTGGGAAGCGCCTGCCGGCCAGCGGTTCTGCAAGAGGAAAAGATAGGCCGGGCCGATGCCGAACAGCACGATGGGATGACGATAGGCCCAGTAGCGCAGCCTGCCGAGCGGGGAGCGCGCTTCGTATTCGGAGACGGTCAGCGTGTCGACGTCGCCGACGCCGCGACGGGCGAGGTTGCCTGCGGTTGCGTGATGCAGCGCGTGTCCGCGCCGCCAATGATCGTAGGGCGTGATCGTGAGCACGCCGAGGATGCGTCCGACCCAGTCGTTCGTCTTCTTGCCCGAGAAGAACGAACCGTGCCCGCAATCGTGCTGGATGAGAAACAGCCGCACGAGGAAGCCGGCCGTCGGAAGCACGAGCACGGCGTACAGCCACGGCAGGTCGTGCGCGACCGCGAAGGCCATGGCGCTCCACAGGCAGGCGAATGGAACCGCCGATACGAACAGCTCGAATACGGCACGCCGATCGTCGGCCGTGCGGTACGCGGTCAGCTTGCTCGCCCAGGCGCGCCCACTTTCGTTGTCGACTGCGGCGTGATCAGTGAAGGTCATCGAATAGTCATCCTCGGCGCTGCTGCGCCCTTTCGTTGGCAAACGGCACGAAGGCTCCGTGTCGGCGATCGGCCCGGCCCGGGGTTGCCGGATGCGCTGGTCGACGATCGCTGGGTCGATTCGTGGAGATGGCTATGAAACTGTCGTCGGCGGTGGCGGATGTTGCTCGGGTAGGGTGCGTGTCGACGGATCGACGGGACGCATTATCGCCCTTTGCGGGCGAACGAAGCAGTTTTGTTGGAACGGCCGGCGTCGCCGCCCTCGCAGGCCGAGTTCGTCGCACGGGTTGGCGAACACGCCCGGCAGCGCGAGCCTGTTCTCGGCGGGCGTCGTCGAGTTCGGTCTCCACGTGCCTGGAGCCCGGGAGGTGCGCCGGCTCGATGGCGCGATGAACAGGGTTTCGATCGCAGCGGCGGGTTGCGCGTTCGACATGCCTTCCCGGGGTGGCCGCTCGACCTGGTCCGCGTGCGGCGCTGCGGATCAGGCGCCGACGGCTTCGTACAGCAGTGCTTTCGCCATCGCCCAGTCGCGCTGCACGGTGCGTTCGGAAATGCCCAGCGCGAGCGCGGTTTCGATCTCCGAATAGCCGGCGAAGTAGCGGCACTCGACGATGCGCGCGAGGCGCGGCGAGGACTGTTCGAGCGCGAGCAGCGCGTCGTCGAGCGCGACGATGCGCTCGTCGCTTTCGGCGAGGATCTCGACCAGGTCGATATCGAGCAGGGGCCTGCCCGGATTGCGCTTGTCGCGCAGCCGCGTGCGCGCGTGCGATACCAGCACCTGCCGCATCGCCAGCGCCGCGGTATTCAGAAAGTGCGCCTCGCTCTCGAAGACGTTCTGGCGGGCGAGCTTCAGATACGCCTCGTGCACGAGTGCGGTGGTGCTCAGCGTCTCGGCGGGAGCGCCGCCCGTGCGCCGCCGCTCGCGCCGCGCCAGGCGCTGCAAGTCTGCGTAGAGCACCTGAACCAGCAGTTCGGTGGCTTGATCGCTGGGGAGCGGGGAGGGTTCCGACATGGCCCGATTGTGCAAGAAATCGTCGATGCCGACGACCTCCTTGCCGACGAGGTGGCGGCATTCATGCGCAATCCGCGTAATGCATGCAAAGAGCGCGTGCGCATTCAAGGCTGCCCGCGCACGCGGCCGGTATGCAGGCCATGGGCCATCAACAGGGGAATCGACGATGACAGCTGCCGAGCCGGATGGACCGCGCCATTCACGCTCTGGTTTGGCGCACGTGCTCGGCGCCGCGTTGCTTTTCTCGATCGGCATCGCTGCGCCCGGCACGTCCGTGCTGGCCGGCTGCAACGATCTTTTCGCCGATGGCTTCGACGCCGCCGCGCCGCCGGCGCTGGTGTCGGGGTCCTCGACGCTGACGACGACGGACGGCCAGGTGCACACGTGGTACTACCGCATTCCGCCCATGCCGGTGCCCGCGGGCGGCCACGCCGTGCTGATCTGGCTGCATGGCGACGGCGGCTCGGGCAACGGCTTCGGCAGCGGCTTCTATCCCTACACCGATGCGGCCTCGGCGATCCTGGTCACGCCGAGCGGCATCGATGGCACACGGACGCACGCGGCCGACGATCTGCCCGGCCAGCCGCAGGATTCGCAGTTCCTCAGCGATCTCATCGACGCGATGATCGCCGACGGCGTGGCCGGCGCGCCGGTCGATCCGGATCGGATCTACGTCGGCGGAGAATCGCGCGGCGCCTACATGCCGTACTTCCTGCTGCAGCGTCCGTCGACGAAATTGCGCTTCGCCGCCGCCGCCGTCAATGCGGGCCTGCTCTACTGCCAGGCCGGCGACGCCGATTGCGAAGCGGACGATTCGAGTCCGCAGCATCATTCCGCCGCGACCCCGATTCTTCACGTGCACGGCACCGACGACCCCGCGGTCACGCCGCCGCCGACGGCGACGTTTCATGACCCGATCGACTGGAGCATCGACTGGGACGTGTTCTATCCGATGAAGCTCTGGGCGCAGCAGAACGGCTGCTTCGTCGGCGACAACCCCGGCGGCCTGGACAACGGCGTACTCGAGGAAACCTACGACGCGAACGGCCATGCGGCGAATCGCTACGACCTGACCGGCCACGGCGCGAGTTGCAGCAGGTACCAGTTGATCCTGGTCGACGATGGCGGCCACGTCATCGGCAATCAGTACCAGCGCATCTGGTCGTTCCTGTCGGGCTACTGCGGCGCAGGAGGCTGACAAAGCGCTGCGCTTCGCCGCATCTGCGTGCCGGCCTTCGCAAGCGCGGGTGCCCCAATGAAACGGCCGGCACAGCTCGAAGCGGCGTCGTGGACGTCCCCGCAAAATCCTTTGGCGGGTTTGCGTTGCGATGCGCGTAATCAAGCCTGGAATCGCGCCGCATGGCGAACGCGGCGCGCGATCGATCACAGGCGCATTGCAAGGGGAAACGGGATGAAAACTTCGATTCGATCTGCGGCGATGAGCGCCGCGCTGGCCTTGGCGTTGGGCTCCGGCCCGTCGACGGCTGCGGGCCTCGACTATCACGGCAGCCTGCAGGATGCCGGCGCGCCGGCCAACGGCCGCTACGATCTGCGCGTTGCCTTGTACGGCAGCCAGCAGGCGCTCGCGCCGCTGGCGCCGGCGGTCACGTTGTATGGCGTGGAGGTTCGCGACGGCAGGTTCAGTACCGATCTCGATTTCGGCGCCGCCGCGCAGAACGGCGGCTGGATCGGCGTGGCCGTGCGCAAGGCCGGCGCGGCCGATTTCGTCGATCTCGCCGGCCGCACGGCCGTGCAGCCCGACGGTACGTGCCCGGACGCGTGGCTGCTCACCGGCAACAGCGGCGGCGGCGTGCTCGGCACCGTGGACGCCTCGCCCCTGGTGCTGCAGGTGAACAACGCCGCGGCGGCGACGTTTCGGCCGCAGAGCGGCGGCGCGTCGTTCGAGACCGGCCTCGGCATCGCCGACGCCCCGCGCGCGGCCGCCACCAACTTCGGCAGCGCGCATGCCTGGGACAGTTTCGCGGGCGGCTACTCCGGCCGCGTGTCCGTCGGCCACGATCGCAGCTTCGTCTGGGGCGGCACCAACCGCGTGCCCTACGTCGACAGCACCGGCCCGGATGAATTCGCCGTCTGGGCCGACGGCGGCTTCTTCATCAACTCCACCGCGCAGTGGAACGGCGACGACGACCTCACGCTGGCGCCGCGCGCCGGCGGCGATTCCGACAGCGACCTGCGCTTCCTGACGCGCGATGGCATCCAGTCCGGTTTGATCTACGAATCGAACGCCAGCGGCATCCTGGTGATCAGCGCCACCGGCGGCGTCGACATCATCAGTCCGGTGCTGATCGACGGCGAGCTGAAAGTCGCCGGCACGGCGTCGAAATCGACGGCGGGCGCCTGGGCGGCCAATTCCGATCGCCGCATCAAGCAGGAGATCGAGCCGGTCGCGAACGCGCTCGAGACGCTCGGGAAACTTCATCCGGTCAGCTTCCGCTACACCGACGACTATCGCGCCGAACACGCCGAGGTGGCCGACCTGCGCTACTACAACGTGATCGCGCAGGAATTCGCCGAGGTGTTTCCCGACGCGGTGACCGGTTCCGGCGAGTACCTGCCCAATGCCGGCAAGACGCCGCAGAACGAAATCCTGCAGGTGGATACGTATCCGGCGCAGATCGTCACGATCGCCGCGGTGCAGGAACTCGCGCAGAAGAATGCCGCCCTGCAGGCGACGGTCGATCGTCTGACGGCGCGCTTGGAAAAGCTCGAAGCGACGCGGGAGCGCTAGGATGAGCGCGCCTTCGATCTGGCGTTCGGCAGGCGTGCGCCGCGGACGTGTGCGGCGAGTTGCCGGCTGGTTTGCGCTGAGCCTGCTGGTGCTGCCCGGCAGCGCCCTCGTGCATGCCGATCCGCCGACTGCATTCGACGTAAAAGCGTCCGTGCGCCGCACCGCGAGCGTGCAGGCCAGCGCCGGCTTCGCTCTGGAAGCTCGCGCGGCAACCAGGCAGACGAGCGCCAGCGCCGGTCGCTATGAAGTCACGGCATCCGCCGCGCAGGCGCCACTCGCCTGCGCCGCCGATCTGGTTTTCAAGAACGGCTTCGACTAGGGCCGTCGTCGACGGCACCCGCGGCAGCTGCCGCGGGATGCCGCGATGGGGTTCGCGTCGTCGCCGGCGCGATCCGGCCGGAGCTGGTGTCGACGCAGGACCGTAGCATCACGCTGCTAACGTCGAACCATGCGCTATTCGATCAGAGCACTGTTCAATTGCCGAGACTTCGTTCCTGCGAGGCCTGCGTTCGCCGCACTTGCGGCGCTGCTGCTCCCAGCCGCCGTCGCGGCCAGTGAACACGTGGTCACCGCCTATTCGAATCTGACGTTCTCGCCGCCCGCGATCACGATCCACCAGGGCGACACGATCCGCTTCGAGAACGGCGGCGGTGCACACAACGTGCACGCCGACGACGATCGCTTCGTCTGCTCGGTGAACTGCAGTACCGACAACGGGCCGAGCAGCGTCAAGTGGAGCGTCGTGGTGCGTTTCGACGAACTCGGCACGATCGGCTACTACTGCGACAAGCATGGCGGCACCGGCGGCGGCATGCGCGGGTCCATCGTGGTGATCGACCGTGTCTTCGTCGACGGCTTCGATACGCCGGCGGGCGTTCGCGATCGCACCGACTGATGGTCATCCACGGCAGCGCGGTGCGCATCGGCGCCGCATCCAGGCCAGGCACCTGCGGCCCGGCCCGGACTTTGCGCATCGTGTGGACGGAGCCGTTCAGCAGCCCGTCTTGACACACTGACTGTCGGCGCGAATGAAATTGTCGCAGGTGGTCGCGACCTGTCCGCGCAGCTTCGCGATCGACGACTGCCGTGCCGAATTGCAGGCGCCGGACGTACAGCCGTCCATTGTGACGTTCGCGGTCTTGTTGCGGTCGGCCACCGGACACTGGCTGTCGCCGGGCGCTTTCACCCGTGCCGTGGCCGTGCTGCGGCCCACCAGCGGCGCGTCGGCCTTTGCGGCGGGTTCATCCTGGGCGGCGGCACAAGCCAGTGAGGACACGAGCATGAGTACGAGCAGTGCATGACTACGCATTTTCGATTCTCCATGGAGTAGCGATCCTGAAAACGCCCGGATCACGGCGTGTCGCGATCGCCTCAGCGCGACCCGGGCGGGCCGGCTTTCGGCTCGGCGATCTCGAAGACGTGTGACAGCACGCGATGGCCGTCCAGGCGGCTGTCGGGCTCGAACAGCAGGGCGGATACCGTGTGCTGGCCTGCACGGGCGGGGCGCCACGGAATGCGCAGCGTCTCGCCGCCGGCCGGAACACCCATCAGCGTGCGTCCTGCGATGACACGGTCACCGCTGCCGTCCTTGTCGATCAGCACGACGAAGCGCGTCGCGCGGTCGACCTCGGTCGAGTCGAGTTTCAGTGCCAGCTCGATCGGGTGGCCGGCGCGCGACGTCGCGGCGCTGTCGTTCGCAAGCGCGAGCGCAGCCAGACCTGCGGCCGGCGCCGCTGTCTTGACGAGGGCGCCGCTCGGGCGGCAGTACACGGTGACGCCGCCGCTCCACGGCCAGAAGCCGGTGTTGTCGGCCGCATCCGGTATGTCGCGCACGCCCACCTGCGCAGCGTGGCGCTGCGCGGGCAGCTTGGTCGGGTCGGCCGTCGTCCAGAAGCGATAGATCTTGCCGCCGGGAACGTTGCGGCACCAGCCGGTCGTATCCCAGGGAATGCTCAGCTCGCGCGTCTCCAGCGGACCGAGCAGGGCCGACTCCGATCCGATTCGTTCGCGCGTCCCGAGGCCGAGTCCACTGGCTGGATCGACTTCCTCGGCTTCGACCACGGTTTCGAAACGAACCGGTTCGTTCTTCAGGCTGGTGTTGTAGACGCGTGCGCCGATGAGGAGGCGATCGCCGTCGGAGATTGCACCGGCGAACAGATCGTTCTTCCCGGTGACCGGGTCCGGCACCGCGTTGCGCAGGTAGAAGCCGCGCAGCTGATAGCGCTGTTCGCCCGGGGTCAGCGTCCATTGATAGTCGATATAGGAAAAGCGATTCGGCAGATTGACCGATGGGTTCGCGCGCACGCCGTAGTGCTCGCGCCACCAGGCCTGGCCGGAAGGCGCGCCGAGCGCGTTGACCGCTTGCGCCACCTTGAACGCGCCTTGCTCGCTGACGTAGACGGCGGTCTGGAACGCATACGCCTGCAGCGCGGACCCGCCGGTGTACGGCTTGTTCAAGGAAATGCCCTTGGAGCTGCCGATGACCCGGTTCGCGACCGAGTTCTGTTCCCAGCTGTTCTGGTTCTGGAAATTGAAATCGACGCTGTACTGCGTGCGGGCGCTGACGAACTCGACATCGACCGAGCCGCTGAAGGCGACGCCGATGTCGGTGCTCTCGCGCAGTGTCTGCCGATAGGTCTTCGACGAGTTCGTGCCGGCGCGTTCGTTCCAGTTGATCTCGACCATGCGCGCGTTGCCGTCCCAATGGTCGACGGTCTTGTCGTTGATCCAGTCGCGCACCGGCTTGCTTTCGCCGGACGGCGTGAACTCGCCGAGATCGGGCGGGAAGTCGGTCGCGCCGATCTGCGGATAGGTGAGGATGTTCTTGTTCTGATGCAGTGGCTGGTACCAGTCCTGGGTGCCGCCGGCGGCGTGCGCTTCATAGGCATTGCCGGGCAGTACGATCTCGTAGAAGCCGCGCTGGGCGGCGTCCTTGGTCTTGAGGCCGTAGACCGGATAGCGCCAGATGTCGAGCAGCTGCACCGTGTAGATCAGCTGATCGTCGGAATTGGTCGAGTCCGACGAGGTGATGCGGGTTTCCTTGTAGGTCGAGTTGGTGTCCTCGGTGATCTGGCTGTAGTCGTAGCCGACCGCGACGCGCTCGCTGGTGGTCACTTCCGCGCTGGCGATGCCCGGGAATCCTCCGGAAACGGTCTGCACGGCCGAGCCTGCGACACTGCCGCCGATATCCCAGCTGGTCGTATCGCGCGAGGAGGTCTCGAGGATTTTTTCCTGGCCCTGCGACAGCTGCACGTAGAAATCGCTGTAGGCGCTGACGTTGCCGGGCGTGCAGCTGCCGTCTTCCTCGAAACACGTGAGATGCTTGGGCGGCTCTTCGATCGTGTAGCGCGTCGACAGCACCTTCGGCACGACGATGTGCACCGGCGCGCCGAGATAGTAGGAGGCGCCGGCCGGATCGAACGCCAGCGGCTTCTGCGTCCACACCATTCCGGTGGAGCTGCGATCCTTGAGGTCGACCTGGGCGGCGATCTTCAGCCCAAATCCTTCGTCCACTTCGGCCGCGATGAAGCGCGGGTGCGAGCGATAGTTGCCATCGTCGATCGGAATCACGATGCCGAGCTGGTGGCGCAGCGAATCGACTTCGCGCAGGCCGATGAAATTGCCGGCGGCAACGCCCGGGCCGATCTGCACGGTCGCCACGGGCGCATCGATGCGCAGTGTCGGGCCGGCGGCGAAATGGTTGAAATCGGTCACGTCGAGGATCAGCGCGGCCGTGCGCTGCGCGGATTCGGCATACACCAGCGACAACTGGCGACGCTGCAGCGAATAGGTCGGAGGCTTGACCCGGAACAGGCCGGCGGCGAGGTCGAGATAGGTTCCCGCCGCAACTTCGCCGAAGTCGCCGGTGCCGCCCGCCTCGAGCTTCAGTTTGTCGTCCGTGCGGAACAGGGTGACATGGGCCGGCGAAGCCACGCCGCCGAGGTGATAGGCGAGGGCGATGCCGTCGGCGCCGTAGCCGCTGAAGTCGCCGGTCTGGATCACCAGGCTTTCGGCCGGGCGCGGCGTGGTCGCGCTGAAGCTGCTGGCGAGCTCCAGGCTCGCCGCTTCGGCCGGCTGTGCGCTGTAGCGCAGCACACGCAGCGTCCAGCCGTTGGTCGTGGCGGCAGGGGCGCTGCCCTTGCGCGCCTGATCGGTGCGTTCGCTGGTGGCGAGCGCGACGGCGAGCTTTCCGTCGGCGGCAAAGTCGCCGAGCGCGACGTCGACATCGCCGCTCACCGGCTCGGGTGTGTCCCAGTGCGCGAGCGGTTGCAGCTG
The DNA here is from genome assembly GCA_036398455.1 of Dokdonella sp. Lineage (GTDB taxonomy): Bacteria > Pseudomonadota > Gammaproteobacteria > Xanthomonadales > Rhodanobacteraceae > Dokdonella_A. The sequence continues at coordinate 14,252 of DASWPR010000405.1, read as the reverse complement.
ATGATCGAGCACGAGCACGCGGATGCGCCGGTCCAGCATCTGGTAGGCGACGACGATGTCGGCGTGGGCGAGCCCATTCGGCTGCAGGCGCTTGTCGACTTCGCCTACCGCGAGGCCGACGGGACGCGGACTGGCCTGGTAGGCGTCGGGCAGGTCCAGGTGCAAGGGCGGATCGAACAGGTCGACGCGATGATTGGTGGCGCACACCAGCGTGTCGTGTTCGGGTGTCGTGATGCGCCCTGCGGCATAGCGCCGGGCCGCGCCGCCGCATTCGGTCGGTGCTACGCGATCCTGCCGCCAGCGCGTCAGCGACTTGTCTTCGGCGGCGAGCACCAGGTCTTGCGGCTGGCGATTGAGGCTCGCCGGCACGAACGCCTGGTCGTCGCGGAACAGCCACATCCGCGAGGGGTTCTGCAGCGGGTCGTCCTGGCCCGGGCGAACGTCGCCGACCATCCGCACCGATTGCAGGACCGGCAGGTTGGCAGCGGCGGATGCAGCGGCCGATGTCGCGGCGGATGCAGCGATGCAGGTGGCGCAGGAGAGCGCGAAGCGCGCGAGCAGGGAGGACATGGCGTCAGTCCTTCTGGCAAAGAGGTTCTTGCACGTACGCCATGTTCGGCGGCGCCGGCTCGCTCTGCGTGCTGAACGAGTACGTGTTCTTCTTGCCGTATCCGCCGGAACAGCAGCCCGACACGAGCATCACCGTCGCGTGCGAGGTGGAGAAGAAGCCGGCGACCTCGTGCGCATGCTGGCGCAGCTCCTGCGGCGCGAGCGGGCCGCCGCCGAACGCGACGCCCGGCGTGCCGGATGCGGGCAGCCCGACCAGGTAGCGGCCCTGCGTCGACAGTTCCTGATGCCAGCCCACCGGGCACTGCGCGTCGGTGGCGAACGCAAGCAGCGAAGAAGGCGGCGGCGGGGACGTGTCCGCGGCGTCGGTCTTGAGGCACGCCAGCAGCGCCACATAGGGCAGTCCGAGATTGGCGGCCGTCAGCTGCGCGGGAATGGTGCGCTTGCCGGAGGAGGTCGGCTCGTTGTTGCAGCAGCCGTCGATGCCTTCGAACTGGTAGTCCTCGATATCGAACGTCGCGGAGAAACCATGCGTGTGGGTGGGATCGTCGCCCGGTTTGATCGGCGTGCCCGCCTTGCCGCCCGGCGAGCCGCCGCTCATCATCGGAACGATGAAGCGGCCTTCGCCGGCACTGAAAGGGGTCCATCCGGTGGGGCAGGTGTTGCCGCTGAAATACGAAATCGAGCCCTTCGGCATCGAGTCGGCCGAGCTGCTGCGCGCGAACAGGACGAGCAGCAGGAGAAGCAGTGCGACCGGCAGCGACTTCATGGCGCACCTGCCGCGGGCGTCTTCGTGCAGAGCGGAAGCTGGTCGAACGGCAGGTTCGAGGTGGAGCCGGAGCTCTGGCCGGATACGGTGTAGCTCTTGCTGCGCGCCGCGCCGTGATTTCCGGCCCAGTCGAGCGCCGAGACATGCTTGGAATCGAGCTTCACCTCGAAGCTGTAGGCATGCGAATGTTCGCGATCCTCGTGATCGGCGAGCGCTGTCCCGACGGCCTTGCCGACCAGCTTCGCGTCGGTCGTGACCATCAGCAGGCGGCCCTGACCGGCGGCGACGGCAGTCCATCCGTCCGGACAGCGGGTGGCATTGAAGAAGGTGACCATGCCGGCGGGCGTGCCGTCGGCAGCGGCGGCCGGCACGGCGCAGGCGCAGGCGCCGGCGCCGGCGGCGATCGCGAACGCCCATGCCGGACCGCGGCGGGCGAGGAATCGTTTCACGGTATTCATGATGGCCAGCCTCGATAGCAGGGCCGCGGTTGCGGCGCTGGAACTGTGCTTCGGGGCGACAGCGGCCTGCCTTACGGAAACCTGCCGATGTGAATTGGAGTGTGGTTGCCGGCCCTCGCGGCCGGCGTCGAAGACATTTGTAAAGATGTAAAGAAATACACTATTAGCTAAGTGTAGTAAGTCTCATCGCTGCAATCCGGGGCGCATGCGGGGAAGGATCGGGCAGGGGGACGCGCGCATGGCTGCAGGGGGCGGCGGTTCGTTTCATCTTGGCGAATGGCTGGTGCTGCCGGCCGAGAACGCGCTGCTGCGCGGCAGCGAGCGACGCAGCATCGAGCCGAGGATGATGGACGTGCTGACCTTCCTGGCGGCGCGCAGCGGCAGCGTGGTGAGCACCGAGGAGCTGCTGGTGCAGTGCTGGCGCGGCACCTTCTATGGCGACAACCCGGTGCACAAGTCGATCGCGCAGCTGCGCCGCGCCCTCGAGGACAGCGTGGTGGCGCCGCGCTACATCGAAACCGTCCGCAAGCGCGGATACCGGCTTTGCGCTCCGCTGCTCTTCACGGAAGAAGCCGGTGCGGCATCCGCCGATGTCGCCGTCGGCTGGGCCGCGGGCAGCCCGTTTCCGGGCCTGGTGCCGTTCGCCGCCGAGCAGGCCGCGGTCTTCTTCGGACGCGACCGCGCCCTGGCGAAATTGATCCAGGCGATCGGGCGGCAGCTGCGCGCCGAACTCCATTTCGTGTTGCTGGTGGGCACCAGCGGCAGCGGCAAGTCGTCGCTGCTGCAGGCCGGTCTCCTGCCTGCGCTGCTGCGCCGCGGCGGTGTCGACGGCTGCCAGGCGCTGGCCGAGGCGAGCTTCGCGCCCGGCCACGAGGCGGACAATCTGGCGCGCCTCGCCGCGGCGCTGCTGCGATGGCGCGTGGGCGAACGGCCGATCTTCCTGCGTTCGGAAATGTCGGACCTGACCACGATGCTGGCGGTCGATCCGTCCGCGCTGCTCGCGCGCATCGACTGGGCGATCACGCGCGCGCTCGCGCCGGCGCGCGCCGGCCTGAATGCGTTCCTCGCCTTGATCGTCGATCCGCTCGAAGCGGCACTCAGCGGCGAAGCATCGCGTTCGTCTGCCCAGGGTGCCTTCTGGCGTGCGCTGAGTACGCTGGCTGCATCTCCGCATGTACTGATCGTGGCGGCGTGTCGCAGCGACTGCTTTCCGGCGATGCTGCAGGATGTCGGATTCGCTCCGCTGGCTGCCGACGGCGCGCACGTCGACCTGCTCGCACCCACGCCGGGCGAGATTGCGCAGATGGTGCGCCGCCCGGCGCACGCGGCCGGTCTGCGATTCGGCCGCGATGAGCACACGCAGGTGCGCCTGGACGACGCGCTGCTCGAAGCGGCGGCCAATCGTCCCGATGCGTTGCCGCTGCTGCAGCATGCATTGCGCGAACTGCACGAGCGCGGCAGCGACGCCAAGGAGCTGCGCTTCGCCGACTACCTCACCATGGGCGGTCTGGACGGCGCGCTCGCGCGGTGTGCCGAGGAGGCGTTCCTGAGCCTGCCGCAGCAGGCGCGGCACCGCCTCGCCGATCTGCTCGGCCGCATGATCCATATCGTGAGCGAAGACGATGTCGCGATCGGCCGCAGCGTTCGCTGGGACGAGCTGGCCTCGGAGGAGGAACGCCTGCTGGCCCACACGCTGGTGGATCGCCGCCTGTTCGCCAGCGAACTCGCCGCCGGCGTACCCATATTCAGTGCCGCGCACGAGGCGCTCTGGCGCAGCTGGCCGCGTGCGAGCGAGTGGGTGATGCGCAACCGCGCCCTGCTGCGCGCACGCGGACGCATCGCACCGCTTGCGCTGCGCTGGCAGCGCGAAAGCTATCGCTCCGACTATCTGATTCCTGCAGGCGCGCCGCTGCAGGAAGCCGAACAGGTGCTCGCCGCCATGCGCGAGCGCCTGGATGGCGAAGAAATCGGCCTGATCGAGGCTTCGCGCACGCGTGCGCACCGGCGTGCGCACCTGCGCATGGCGACGCTGGCCGGGGTCTTTGCGCTGGCGCTCGCCGCGGTCGTTGCGGCGGGCATCGCCTGGCATGCGAAGGACGTCGCCGAGGTCGAGCGCACCAGTGCGGAACGCCTGGTCGGCGACATTCTCGGCGAGACCTCGGCGCGCCTGCGCGCACTCGGCCGTCTGGACGTGCTCGACGGCGTGGTCGGCGCGGCCCTGTCCTATCTCACGCGCGATCCGGGTCACGAGGATGTTGCGCGTGCGCGTCTTCGCGCGGAAGCGCTGCTGAAGATCGGCGAGATCCAGATCGCGCGCGCCGACACGGGCGGTGCGACGCAGTCGTTCGGCACGGCGGCGAAGCTGATCGATGGCGCGCTCGCCGACGGCGCGGGCGACAGCGCGCTCTGGCATCTGCACGGGCAGTGCGACTACTGGCTCGGCTACCAGGCCTATCGCAAGCACGACTTCGAGAAGGCGGAGTCCTACTGGCGCAGCTATCGTCTCGCAGCCGAAAAGCAGCTCGCCTTTCAGCCGCAGACGCTGGATGCCTGGTTGGAGCTGTCGTACGCGGAAAACAATCTCGGCACGCTCTGGCTCAATCGAGCCGATCCGGATCGGGCCGCGCAGGCTTTCGATCGCTCGGTAGCAGCCAAGCGCCGCGTGCTCGCGGGACGCGCCGCCGATGGCGCGATCGAGGCGGAACTGGCCGACAGCCTTTCCTGGCTCGGCGCCGCCAATGAAATGCGCGGCGATCTGGTCAATGCCGCAATCCATTACCGCGATGCGCTCGACACGCTGCTGCGCCTGCATGCGGCGCGCGCGGACGACAACGATCTGGCACATCGGCTCGCCGTCGCCCGCTTTCACGTCGCGCAGGCGGAGGTCGTGCGGGGTGCCACCGCCGATGCGCTCGCGCAGATCACGCAGGCGCACGCACTGCTCGATGCGCTCGTCGGCGTGGAACCGGCCAATCGCGCGTGGCGTCGCGACCAGGCCTACGCCGATGTGCAGACCGCGGCGCTCGCGCTGCTCGGCGAGGTTCCGCTCGATGTCGGCAGCCAGCATGCCGCTGCCGCCGTCGCCGCACTGGAGGACCTGGTCGACCAGGATCCGACCTCGATCGATTGGGCGCGACTTTCCGGCGTGGCGCTGGAGCATCAGGCCGCGCTCGCTCGCGCACGCCGCGACAGCGCGGCGGCCGACAACGCGATCGAACGCGCGCTGACGCGACTCGGCAGCCTGGTCGAGCGCGTTCCCGACGATGCGATGAGCCGCACGGCGCTTGCGCAGGCGCAGCTGACGGCAGCCGCGATCGCCGGCGATCGTGCGGACACGGCGGCGGCACGGCGCTTCTCGGAAGCCTCCGCCGCCGCATTGGCGCCGATCGCCGGGACGAGCCGCGACCGGCGCATTCTCGATCCATGGGTGCGCGCGCTCGTCGCCGCGGGCCGCGACGACGAGGCGGCGGCGCCGCTGCGCGCACTCGACACCATGCAATACCGCCATCCGGCGTTCGTCGCTTACTACAACCAGCTGAAAGGAGAATCCGAACATGCGCGATGAGAAGCTGCACGCCACTGCCGAATTCGTCGTCGAAGTCGATATCAAACGTGCCCCCGCGGATCAGGGCAACAGTCGCGATGGGCGCTACCAGTTCGCGTTCAAACCCGACATCGCCGTCGTGCAGCAGGCCAACACCTACCTGATCTACCGGATGAGCGCGAGCTCCGATGCGAAGCTGCGCCTGTCGGGCATCTACACGACCGATGCACGCTATCAACTCGGCATCCCCAACATCGCGGCGGATGGCCGTTCGGTGAGCATGCTCAACGTCAATACCCAGCGAATGCTGATCAACGTGTCGCTGCAAGTGGTGGACGACACGGACGGTTCGCTGTCGCACTTCGATCCGCAGGTGCTCAACGATCCGCCGTTGTGAAGCAAGTGCCTGCTGCGCGCTGCGGCTGGGCTGGCGCTGCACCCGCGTCTCCCGGATGATGCGCCGACGCACCCGAGCGGCGTAGACAGGTCGGTCCTGGATGATGTATGAAGAATCAGTTGAGATGTTTAATAGCTCTCTGTTAATGTCTGAGCCAAGGTCAAACGCATGATCACCGCATCCCAGCTTCGCGCGGCGCGTGCCTTGGCCGGCCTGGATCAGAAGACCCTGGCCGAGAAGGCAGGGGTGTCGCTGCCGACGATCCAGCGCATGGAAGCGAGCCCCGGCAATGTGCGCGGCGTGGTCGAGACGCTGACGAAAATCGTGGCGGCGCTCGACGCGGCGGGCATCGAGCTGATCGGCGAGAACACGCCCAGCCAAGGCAGCGGGCGGGGTGTTCGTTTGAAGGCTCCGCCGCCACCCGCTGGCGGCACCTAGTACGGCGGGCAGGCGCTCGAAAGCGAAGGCCCGCGCTTTCCCGGCGAGGGTGAACATGAGCATCGCGTTCCACAGTCAGCAGGTGATCCTCGCGTGCCACGCGGATGAACGCGGCGGCGGCGCACGTCGTCCGGCGGCGCATGGACGAGGGCCGTCGCGATGAACGCGGCACGATCGGACGCGCCGACTGCCTGGCAGCTCTATGTACCCAAGCTGGTCACCGTGCTGCGGCGAGGCTACGGCCTGGTCGATCTGCGCCACGACCTGATCGCCGGACTCACCGTCGCCATCGTCGCGCTGCCATTGTCGATGGCGCTCGCGATCGCCTCCGGCACCACGCCCGAGAAAGGACTGCACACCGCGATCGTCGCCGGCTTCCTGGTCTCGCTGCTCGGCGGCTCGCGCGTGCAGATCGGCGGGCCGACCGCGGCGTTCGTGCCGGTGGTCTTCAATGTCATCGACAAGTTCGGCTATGGCGGGCTGATCCTGTGCACCTTGCTCGCCGGACTGATGCTGATCGCCGCAGGCGTGCTGCGCGTCGGCACGCTGATGAAGTACATCCCGAAGCCGGTCGTCACCGGCTTCACCGCCGGCATCGCAGTCAGCATCTTCTCGAGCCAGGTGAAGGATCTGCTCGGCCTGCACATGGACAAGGTGCCGGCGCCATTCTTCGCGCGCTGGACAGCCTATGCGCAGCATCTGCCGAGCTTCACGCTGGCCGCCGCCGTGCTCGCGCTCGCCTGCCTCGCGTCGATCGTCGTGCTGCGCCGCTGGCGGCCTGCGCTGCCGGGATTCCTGATCGCGGTCGTCGCAGGCGCGCTCGCCGTCGCGCTGCTGCAACTGCCGGTGGAGACGATCGGCACGCGCTTCGGCGGCATACCGGCTGCGCTGCCGACTTTCGCCATTCCGCATATCCCGCTGGAGCGCACGCTGGAGCTGCTGCCGAGCGCATTCACCATCGCGTTCCTCGCCGGCGTCGAATCGCTGCTGTCGGCGGTGGTGGCCGACGGCATGATCGGCGGCCGCCATCGCTCGAACTGCGAGCTGGTCGCGCAGGGCGTCGCGAATGTCGGCTCGGCCTTGTTCGGCGGCCTGCCGGCGACCGGCGCGCTCGCACGCACGGCGACGAACGTGCGCTCCGGTGCGCGTTCGCCGATTGCCGGCATCGCTCATGCCGTGTTCCTGCTCCTGTTCATGCTCGTGCTGGCGCCGTTGATGAGCTGGGTACCGCTGGCCGCGCTCGCCGCCGTGCTGGTGATCGTCGCCTGGAACATGGCCGAGATCGAAAGCTTCCGGCACTTGATGAGCGGCCCGATCGGCGATCGCGTCGTGCTGCTGCTGACCTTCGTGCTGACCGTGGTGTTCGACCTCACGGTTGCGATCGAGGTCGGCATCGTGCTGGCGTCGTTCCTGTTCATGCACCGCATGAGCGAAGTCGTTGCGATGGAATCGGGCGTGCCGCTGCTCGACGGCGACCAGGCCGATGCCGGCCGCGCCGCGCAGCCCGATCAGCGCGCGCAGCTGCCGCCGGGCGTCGAGGCATTCCAGATCTCGGGGCCGTTGTTCTTCGCCGTGGCCGATCGCCTCGACGATGTGCTGAACGCGCTGCTGACGCCGCCGCGCGTGTTCATCCTGCGCCTGGCGCAGGTGCCGCTGATCGACGCGTCCGGTGTCACCGCGCTCAACCAGATGATCGAGCGTTGCCGGCGCATGGGTACGCGCGTGATCCTGTCCGGCCTGCGCGAGCAGCCGCGGCGCATCCTCGCGCAGATGCATGTGGTGGCGGATGGCGACGGGCTGCGCATCGCGCGCGATTTCGAGGAGGCGCTCCTCTTCGCGCACGAGCACGGCGAAAAGCGGCCGGCCTAGGGCGTGTCACCGTCCGTTCGTCGCCGCGGCTTCATTCAAGCAGCTCCATTCAAGCAGCTTCATTCAACCATGCGTGCCGCGCGTCTATTTTGTGGTCTCTCCGCGCGGCACTGTCCGCTGGGCTCCTCGACAGCGACGACATTCCTCGAGGTTGAGCGGCGATCTAGGATCGCCGCGCGATCGAGAGCGAAATCGAGGACCCGATCGCCAGCATGAGGATCAGGGCGATCAAGCCCCAGAGCGACAATGCCGGCGCGGATATGGCGGTGACGCCGACAATCGTGCCGCTGTAGGTCTGCGTGCCGATACAGCCGGCTGCGTCGGTCACCTGCACCACGAACGTGTAGGCACCGGTTCGCGTTGGCACGCCGGAGATCAGCGCCGACGAGCCGCTGGCCGCACTCAGCGCAAGCCCGGCGGGCAGGGCGCCCGAGACAACGGCAAAGGTGTAGGGCGCCGTTCCTCCGGTCGCTGTGATTTCCTCGCTGTAGGCAACGCCGGCTACAGGTGCGGGCAGGATGGCCGGGGTAATGGCGATGGCGGCACAGGTGGGCGCATTGACGACGACGGTGTAGGCCTGGTCGCCCGAACACCCGAGGGAATCGGTTGCCCGGACGGTGAACGAGTAGCTGCCGGCGTTCGTCGGGGTTCCCGAGAGCAGGCCGTTGGTTGCCAGCGACAGTCCTGCGGGAAGCGCGCCGGCAACGACGGCAAAGGTATAAGGACCGGTGCCGCCGGCGGCGGTAAGGGTCTGGCTGTAGGCGACATCGGCGACCGTGGCGGGCAAGGTCGCCGGCGCCAGCGTGACCGTTCCGCAAGCGGCGGCGTTGATGACCAGCGTGTACTCCTGATCGCCGAAGCAGCCGGCGGAATCCGTCGCGCGAATGGTGAAGGTGAAACTGCCCGTGCCGGTTGGCGTGCCGGAAATGACGCCGCCGGCGCTGAGCGACAGTCCCGCCGGCAGTGCTCCTGCGATCACCGAGAACGAATAGGGAGCGGTGCCGCCGCTGGCGGTGAGCGTCTGCGCATAGGCCGCGCCGATCGTCGCCGCAGGAAGCGCTGCGGGCGCCAGGGTGATCGCGCTGCAGGCGCCGCACACGGTCACGTCGTTGGAGTCCATCGTGACCGCGCCGTTGCGCGCGAGGACGCGCCCGGACACGCTCGTTCCCGTCGTCAGCGTGATGCTCGTCAGCGCCAGGATGTTGCCGATGAACGCGGTCGTGGTGCCGAGCGTCGCCGAACTGCCGACTTGCCAGAAGACATTGCAGTCCGTTCCGCCATTGATGATGACCACGTTTGCGTTACTGGCGGTGGTCAGCGTGCTGCCGATCTGGAATACGAATACCGCAGCGGAATTGCCCTGTGCGTCGAGCGTGAGGGTGCCGGTGAGCTGCGCCGACGAGGAGAAGGTGTAGACGCCGCTGACGAGGGTCAGTCCGCCCAGATCCTGGCCGGTCAGATCGGTGTCCGACGCTTCGCCCGCGAGGGTGTTGTACGCGGTGGTGACATCGTTCTGGGCGCCCTGCGCGACGGCGTCATTCGAATGAGTGGTGCCGCCGGTGACGCTTCCCGGCGGGAAGCCGGTGATCGCCGATCCCGGGCTGACGCCGAGGTCGCCAATGACCGCAGTCGGTCCGGTATTGGTGACCGCGGAACCTGCCAGGACGGAAAAGCTGTTCGCCTGGCCCAGAGGCGGCGCCACCTGAGCAAGGGCGGCATTCGAAAACAGGCCCATCAATGCCAGCAGAATTAGCAAGCCGGAAATATCACGGCCCCTGGAAAATCGCATGTCGAAACTCCGGTTGGAATGAAGGAAAAGCTTCCCAACGGTTCGAAATGCGCAGCCGCCTCATGCGCGACCATACATGAATTGGACCAGCATTGCGGGTGTGGATGCATTTTTAGTTTTAGGAAAAAAGTAGCCTTTTCTCAGTCTATTCACATGAAAATTGCTAGCAAATGCAAATTGTTCAAAATGCACATAGAAATATTTCCCATATTTTAAGCGTGGATTCCGCACCGTTGGTGTACAGTGGGGACGGCTTGGCCCGCGCCCTCGTCTCCGCCGCGTCTGCGGCGGTCGCAGGGCGGGCACTCGGGAGACGATCATGCCGTCAATCGTCGTGGTGGAGGACCGGACGGTTGCACGCGAATACCTGGCGGAAGTTCTGGGTCAGGCGGGCTACCGCGTATTCCAGGCGCCGGACGCCCTCGCAGCGCTGAATATCGTGCGCGCGGAGCGCCCGCAGCTCGTCATCACCGATATCCTGATGCAGGCCATGAGCGGCGCGGAATTCGCAGACCGCCTTCATGACGAGCCGGCACTCGCCGATACGCAGCTGATGTTCTACACCGCGAGCTATCGCCTGGCCGAAGCGCGCGTCCTCGCCAAGTCCTGTCGCGTCACGAAGATCCTGGCGAAGCCGGCGGCGCCGAACGAGATCCTCGCCGCCGTTGCGGATGTCCTCGGGGCGACTGCGATTGCCACGTCCGGTTCGCCGGCGGTGGATACGCCGCTCAGTCTGCTCGGCGGTCTTCTGCCGGACTACCTGAGCGACCTCACCGGCCTGCAGCGCCGCCTGCGGCAGACGCTCGACCAGGCTGTCACGGATGCCGAATCGAGGCGGGCCGCGGCGACCGATTCCGATGCCACGGCCTACGCATTCCATTCGCTGAGCCTTCGTCTTGCCGCGCTGCTCGAACTCGATATTGCGCTGGCGAGCGAGCGCGATCCGCAGCAGCTGGTATCGCTTTTCTGCCTTGCCGCTCACGACATTCTCAACAGCCGCTACGCCGGTATCGGGATCGTGGATGGCGGCGGCGCGTGTCTGCGTGTCATGGCAACGCGCGGCCTGGCCGACGAAGCGGCATCGGCATTGGCGGATGCGGACATGACGGACGGCGTGCTCGGTGCCGTCCTCAGCCAGGGAAAGGCACATCGATCGAGCCAGCCGCTGGCGACGTCGACGCTGGGCCTGCCGCCCTCTCATCCGCCGATCACTTCGCTGCTGGCGGTGCCGATCCCGCATCCGTCCGTTGCGGCGCCGTTTGGATGGGTCTACTTCGCCGACAAGGTCGGAGCCGCCCGATTCGACGACGAGGACGCGCAATTTGCAGTGACGCTCGCGGCGCAGCTGGCCGTCATGTACGGCAACCTGATGCTGTTCGAGGATGCGCGCAAGGCCGAGGCGGATCTTGCGCACCGGCTCACGCACGACCAGACCACCGGCCTGCCCCGTTTCGCCCTGGTGGAAAAGCATCTGGATGCGGCCTTTGCCGATGCCGCGGCTCCCAACGGACGCGTAGTGCTGTTGTATGTGGACATCGACCGCTTCCATGTCGTCAATGAAACGCGTGGACGCGCCATGGGCGATGAAGTCCTGCGCGTGGTGGCCGGCAGGCTCGGAGCGAACTGCGACGACAACGGCTATGTCGCCCATGTCGCCGGCGACGAGTTCGCGGTCGTGCTGGTCCTGAACCACGGTACGACCGATGCGATGGAGTGGGGCGACAGTTTCCGGCGGGCGATCGAAGTACCGATCGTGATCGGCGACCAGCGCGTCTATCTCACCTGCAGTGTCGGCATCAGCTCGTTCCCGCAGAACGGGTCGTCCCCGCAAGTGCTCCTGCGCCAGGCCGAGGCGGCGCTGCGTCGCGCCAGGCTCGATGGCCGCAACACCGTTCGAGCCTTCTCCAACGAGCAGCAGCAGGCGCTCGACGATCGCAGGCTGCTGGGCCTGCGCTTGAGCGACGCGATTCGTGCCGGCGAGCTCGTCATGCACTACCAGCCCCAGGTGGACGCAAAGGATGGCCGCATCACCGGGTTCGAATGCCTCGTTCGCTGGCAAAGTCCGGAGTTCGGATTTCTGCTTCCGGGCCGCTTCCTCGACGTCGCGGAAGATTCGGGCCTGATCGTGGAGCTGGGCGAAGCGGTCCTGGACGCCGCATGCCGTCAAGTCCGGGTCTGGCTGGATCAAGGCAAGAGCGAACTCTCGGTATCGGTCAACGTATCGGGTTTGGAGCTGCAGCGGCCCGAGTTCATCGACACGGTACGCGCGGCGCTCGCCCGGTACGCGATCCCTGCGCAGCACATCGAGCTCGAATTGACCGAAGGCATGATCCTCGGCAATGTCGAGCGCGGAATCCAGATGATGCAGGCGCTCAAGTCGTTGGGCGTGACACTTGCGCTGGACGACTTCGGCACCGGCTATTCGAGCCTGAATTATCTGCGCCGGTTCCCGATCGACAAGCTGAAGATCGATCGCAGTTTCGTCCACGACATATGCACGGACCGCGGCGCCGCGGGTGTCTGCCGCGCGATCATCGCGCTCGGGCATGAGCTGGGCATGGTCGTGCTGGCGGAAGGCGTGGAGACCGCGCAGCAGGCGGGCCGCCTGCGCCGGGACGGCTGCGATCAATTCCAGGGCTTCCTGTTTTCCAAGGGCGTGGCCGCCGCCGACGCGACAGGGCTGCTGAACGAGATCTTCCTGTACGACTCGCTGAGCCTGATCGCGAGCTGAGGCGCTCAGTGCGCTGACGGCAACGTCACGCTGAAACGATTGCGGCCGCTGTCGCTTCGCGTGCACAGCGCATCGCCGCCATGCCGGCGCGCGATCTGGCGTACCAGCGCGAGGCCGAGTCCGACACCGCGGTTCTCGCGCGAATCGGCGCGGCGGTAGAACGGTTCGAACAGGCGCTCGCACTGGTCCGCGGGAATCGCCGCGCCTTCGTCGGCAACCACGATCGTCACGCAGTGCGCCGCGCGCCTCAGCGTCACATGGATCGGCGCAACGCCATGGCGGTCGGCGTTCTCGAGCAGGTTGCGCAGCATGCGGCGCAACAGGCGCGGGTCGCCGCGCACGTTCGCCGCTTCGCCGTCGAGCTCGGCCTGTGCGTAGCGCGCGCTTTCCTCGGCGGCGAGTGCGAGCAGGTCGATGTCCTCGTGCACGTCGAGCTCGCTGACGGCATCCAGGCGGCTGCTCAGCAGCAGCTCGTCGATCAGCGCGTCGAGTTCGGCGATGTCCTGATCGAGGCCGGCCTTGCGTTTCGGATCGGCGGACTCCTTCATCAGCTCCACCGCCATGCGGATGCGCGCGAGTGGTGTGCGCAGTTCATGCGAGGCGTTGGCGAGCAGCGCCTTGTGCGCACCGACCAGCGCCTCGATGCGGCTCGCGGCGTGATTGAAGCGGGTCGCGAGCTGCGCCACCTCGTCCTTGCCTTCCACCGCGACGCGCACCGACAAGTCACCGGCGCCGAGCGATTCCACGCCGGCCTGCAGTCGCTCCAGGCGCTTGGTCAAGCGTCGGATGATCGGCAGCGCGCCGACCGCCACGGCGAGTGCGAGCACGCTCAATGCGAACAGGAAGACGTGCAGGGCGACGAGCGGATGGCCGAACATCCGGCTGCCCTGCGCGACGAACAGGTCGACGCGATGCCAGATCGCCGCAGTCGCCACCGCGAATACGGCCAGGCTGCCGAGCAGCGCGAAATAAAAGCGCAGGTACAGGCGCGACACGTCAGTCCTGCGCCTTCGCAAACACGTAGCCGCTGCCGCGCAGCGTGATCACGCGGCGTGGATGCTTCGCATCGTCCTCGATGGCTGCGCGAATGCGCGAGATGTGCACATCGATCGAGCGGTCGAATGCTTCCAGCGCCTCGCCCTTGAGCTTGTCCATCAAGGTTTCGCGCGAGAGGACGCGCCCGGCGTTCTCGGCCAGCGCGACCAGCAGCGCGAACTGATAGCCGGTCAATGTGCGCACCTCGCCGTCGACGCGCAGGGTATGCGCGGCGCGGTCGATTTCGAGGCGGCCGAAGCGCAGCGGTTTGTCGGCAGCCGTGCCGGTGCCGCGGCGACGCAGGATCGCGCGCAGGCGCGCCAGCAGCTCGCGCGGCTGGAACGGCTTGGGCAGGTAGTCGTCGGCGCCGAGTTCGAGCCCGACGATGCGATCGACGGCGTCGCCTTTGCCCGAAACCATCACGATCGGAACGTAGCAGTTGGCGCGAATTTCACGCGCAAGACTGAGGCCGTCGTCCCGGCCGAGCGTCAGGTCGAGCGTCACGAGGCTAACAGCGCCTTTCGCGAGCGCCGAGCGAGCTTCGGTCGCGTCGCCTGCTTCCGATACCAGGTAACCCTCGCGCTCGAAGCACGTCCGCAGCAGCTGTCTGATTTCCGGATCGTCGTCGATAACGAGAATTTCTGTCGTCACTGCC
>DASWPR010000404.1:0-2897 GCA_036398455.1 Dokdonella sp. | reverse complement strand
GGGCGTCAAGCTGTTGTTGAAGCAGCGCGCGCATGCGGATGTGCGCGGACCGCTCGAACGCACCCCGCTGATGGCGGCGGCGCTGGCCGGGCACTCGCGCATCGTCGAGGCGCTCCTCGCCGGCGGTGCCGCGGTGGATCTGGCCGATCATCGCGGCACGACGGCGCTGATGGAGGCGGCGCGCTCCGGCGCGGTCGCCGCGATCCACGCGCTCGGCAAACGCAAGGCGAACGCGAACGCGTTGGACGCGAGCGAACGGACTGCCCTGATCATTGCGTGCCAGTCGCGCCACGCCAGCGAGGAAGCGGTGCGCGCACTGCTCGCGCTGGGAGCGGACCGCGCCCACGCGGGCGCGGATGGCAAGCGCGCACTCGATCATGCGGCGGCGGCCGGGCGCTGGCATATCGTCGCTCTGCTCGACCCGGCCTACCCCTTGCCGAGCAATCTCGGCGGCGGCGCGCCATCGGCGCAGCACGCCAGCACCGATCATCTGCTCGATGCGCTGCGCTTCGGTCACTGGAACGTGGCCGCCGAATTCGTCGGCGTGCTGGCGGAATGGCCGCCATCGGCGCTCGCCGAGCTCTATCTGGACCTCGCCGACGCAGACCTCGGCGAAGCACGCACCTGGCTGCTCAATCATGGCCTGGCCGGCGATGCACTGCTCGGCGATGGTCGCGCGTTGCTCGATGCGCTCGTCGCGGGATTGCCGGCCACGGCGGCAGCGCTCGAGCAATGGCTGGGCGGTGCTGTCCACGTCGGCGGCGCCGGACTCGTCGCGCGCGTGCTCGCGCTCGCGCCGCTGGGCGAAGAGGGCGACACGCTGAGAACGATCACCGCCACGCTCATCGATCGCGGCGGCGATGTCTTCGGCGCCGCCAGTGGCCAACGCAGCGCGCTGCATCTTGCCGTCGCGCAAGGCGAGGCGCGCCTGGCCGCGCGCCTGCTCGATCTGGGCGCGGATCCGAACGCGCGCGACGCGCAAGGCCGCACGCCGCTGCACCTGGCCTTTTCGTTCGACGTCACGCGTGCTGCGCCGTTGCTGCGCATGCTGGTGCGCGCCGGCGCGAGCCCGGAAATCGCGACGGCGACCGGTGAAACCCCCCTGGGTCTCGCGCTTGCTCGGCCGCAGCGCGAGTTCGCGCACTGGCTCAACTGGACCCAATGGCGGTTGCCCGGTCGCCGCCTGCGCGCGGATGACCTGCCTGCCGCGGCGGCGCTCGGCGATATCGATGCGGTCGAACGCCTGCTGGAGCTGGGCCTCGCGCTCGACAGCGTGGATGCCAAAGGCGCGACTGCGTTGATCCGCGCGGCGGGATCGGGCCACGCGGCACTCGTCGTGCGTCTGCTCGAAGCGGGCGCCGACACCGCACACACGGCCCACTCCGGCATCCATTGCCTCGGTGCTGCCGTCAGCGCCAAACGCGAAGCGGTCGTGCGGACTCTGCTCAATCACGGCGTCGCGTCGGATGCGCGACTCGCCGGTGGCGCCACCGCGCTGATGGTCGCGGCCGCGCTGGGACAGATGTCCACCGCCGCTGCGCTGCTCGAAGCGGGCGCCGATGCGAATGCTGCCGATGAACGTGGCGCCACGCCGCTGCAGGTCGCGGCGCAATATGCCTTCGACAGCGGCGACAGCGCAGGCGCGCGCGGGTTGTTCGACGCGCTGCTGCGCGCCGGCGCGCAGCTCGATGCACGCAACCAGGCCGGGCAGGATGCCCTGCTGATCCTGCTCGGTGCGCGCGCGCAGCCCGGCACGCGTTGCGATGCCGAGCATTTGCTGCAGCTGGCCGGCTTTCTGCTCGAACGCGGCGCCAAGGTCGGCACGCAGGATCATCGCGGCGTCGGCGTCCTGCATGCGTGCGCACTGCATGGGCTGTTCGGCTGCGCACGCCTGCTGAAAGCGCATGGTGCACCCATCGATCTCGTCGACGGCTTCGATCGCAGCGCTGCGGATGTCGCCGCCCTGCTCGGCTACGTCGATGTCGCCGCAGAACTCGGTTCCGCACAGACGCCGCTACCCAGCGTACGGCAGACCTTGCGGCGTCCGGCACGCGCGCCGGACTAGGGCGGCCGCGCGCTCCGCGCAGCATCCCGCGATATTCGACGCAGTGCCGCTCAGTCCTTCATGCGGCGATAGAGCGGCCACGGCAATGCGCGCACGATCAGCGCGATCAAGGCGAACTTGACCGGCAGATAGCGCAGCGACGAGCCCTGCCGCAGCCGCGCGACCACGGTCTTCGCAACGCGCGCGGGCGCGACCGGTGCCGTCGGCAGCGCCATGCCGTGGGTCAGATTCGTGGCCAGAAAACCGAGCTGATACAACTGCACCCGGAGTTCGTCAGGCCGATAGCGCTGACGCAGGCTTTCGTACAGCGAGACGAGCGCGCGCTTGGCACTCGCATAGACGACGTTGCGGCCGCGGCCGCGTACGCCAGCGATGCTGCCGAACAATACGATCGTGCCGCGCGTCTCCAGCAGGCGCGGCAGCAATGCCTGCACGATCGCCAGCGGCGCATGCAGGTTGATCGCGAGCAGCTGGCCGATCTCGGCCGCGCCGATCGAAAGATCGTCGTCGCGACGCGAGTGACCGATCGGCAGCAGCAGCGCGTCGGGTGCCGACAAACCGTCCAGGGCAGCGGCGATGCGCGCACCGGGATCCGCCTCGCGCCCGAAATCGAGTGCGATCGTGTTGACGTCGACCTCGTGGCGAAGCTTCAGATCGGCCGCGAGCGCTTCGAGATCGCGCGGATCGGACGCGACCAGCAGCAGATCGTGTCTGCAACGCGCGAGTTCCTCGGCCAGGGCACGGCCGAGTCCGCTCGATGCACCGATGACGATCGCGCTCACAAGCCGAGCCTGCGCGCCAGTTCCGACGTGTGCAAGCCGCCGGCGTTGCA